>JAYXXU010000209.1:0-16749 GCA_036019135.1 Pseudomonadota bacterium
ATATGGTAGCGGGGGCTGGATTTGAACCAACGACCTTCGGGTTATGAGCCCGACGAGCTACCAGACTGCTCCACCCCGCATCAACAGGTCACGAATATTAAAGACCTTTACTGCGTGTGTCAAGCCAAACTTGACTCAAAACCAAACAAAAATGGAATAAACAGGTTTTGTTTGGTGATTTTGACTAAACGCTGTGCAACACAGCAACAACTTGGTGCGAGAGGGGGGACTTGAACCCCCACAGCATAAGCCACTACCACCTCAAGGTAGCGTGTCTACCAATTCCACCACTCCCGCGCAGAAGGTCGCTATTCTACTGAATCAGTTTGCGAAATGGAAGTGCTATTTTCGGTTGGCTCAACAGGAGCCTCGGTCACTGTGGCCATACTCGGAATCTCCAGACTGTCATCTGTAGATTCTTCAGCGGTTGCCGCTTGCCCAACCGTAGGTGTTGCACTAATATTTTCGGTCAACGGGCGTGGCGAGGTCGGTTGGGTTACTGGAGCTTGTACCGCAGGCAAAGTCAATAAATCGGCCGCCTCACGCTTGGCAATCACAGCTAATCCTAAACTGGTCATAAAGAAAATCGTGGTCATGATTGCTGTGGTTCGGGTCAAAAAATTACCTGAACCCGCAGCACCAAACACGGTGGCAGCCCCACCACCTCCGAATGTTGCGCCAGCCTCAGCGCCTTTGCCTTGCTGGACTAAGATCAAAGCAATCATGATCAGCGCGACTAAAATATGGACGACGAGTACCAGCGTTTCCACGGAATTTCTCCTGTATGCTCAGCGACATCATGGCAAATTTGCAAACGCTTGAGCAATAGCTAAAAATGATGCTGCTTCTAGGGCAGCACCGCCGACTAGCGCCCCATCAATATCGGCGCAGGCAGCAAGTGAGGCGGCATTATCCGGTTTTACACTGCCGCCGTAAAGTATCGGTGTGTTTTCTAGACGAATATCATACGCTCTGAGACAAGTGCGAATCGCAGCATGCATCTGCTGAGCATCAGCAGGACTCGCCGTCCGTCCTGTACCAATGGCCCAAACAGGTTCATAGGCAACCAAGATTTGAGCCTGCCACACTGCGGCTGGAATCTGCTCAAGTTGTGCGGTCAGCTGCGTCAATACCACTGCTTCTGCCTGACCAGCCTCACGTTGACTTAACTGCTCGCCGATGCATAACACCACTGTCAATCCTGCCGATGCCGCGGCCATCAGCTTCTGCGTCACAATGCCATCATGTTCTTGATGATCCATCCGCCGCTCGGAGTGCCCAACCAACACCAAGTCAACCCCCGCCGCATGCAGGATATCTGCTGACACATCGCCCGTATGTGCGCCCGTATGACGCTGAATCGACAGATCCTGTGCCGCCAATCGAATACTGGTCTGTCGCAGACAATCCTGTACTGACAATAAATGCAGCAAGGTCGGTGCAACCGCCAATTGACAACCTTCAATCGGCTGTTTTGCTAAGGCTGTTGCTAAGGCTACCGCTTCAGTTGGTGACGCTGGGTGCATCTTCCAATTGCCAATCACCCACGGCTGACGTGGCGGCTTTAAATCACTCATAAGACTTGCATTCATGCCAAACTTTGGCAATTCTAGCGTAAATACACATCAACAATCGACCATCCATGACGATCACACTCAAACCCTATCATGCCTTTTGGCTCGCTGTCGGACTCAGTATCATTACACACAGCACTGCCCAACCCGTGCAAAAATGGCAGGATGCTCAAGGCCAATGGCATTTTGGCGACGCAGCAGCGGCTCAACACGCCAAAAATCCTCGCCCCGTTACCATCCAACACCCTGTCAGTGTGATTCGTAATCATCACCCGTTGCCACGTTACACGCCTACACCTGCGGTACACAGTGCAACATCCCGCCGCACAGCACAACAGCATCGTCACGCTCAGCAAAAAAGCCTAAACTGCACCCAGCAGCGTGAACAGCTCACACAACCGAGCCGCAGCCAAGCACATGCTCGACAACGCCAAAGCGACTACGAGCGAAATTGCGTCATGGGCGTCTATTATGGAGATCCGAGCCATGAGTAAGCCACAATTGCCGACAACAGGCTATTATCGCCACTACAAAGGCCAGTATTACCAAGTCCTTCAGATCGCTCAGCACAGCGAAACCAATGAATATCTGGTGATTTATCGTTGTTTATATGGCGATTTTTCGATTTGGGCTCGACCAGTCGACATGTTTTGTGAAAATGTAGGTTTGCCAGACGGAAAAACTGTGCCAAGATTCCAACGAATCGCGGCACACCCGCCTGTTTGATTGTATGCAAAGCGGGGCTGATGTATAGTCGTGATCACTCATGGAATTGAGTGTAAACAATAGGTTGGAGGATGTGACACGGTTCACATTATGGAGGCAATATGTCTGGACAAATGACATCTTTTGGCGGCTTGGCGCGCCAGCTCGTCAATGAAGGCATGGTCTCTGCTGAGGTGATGCAGCGCGCATTGACCGAGTCACAACGCGACAAACAATCTCTGATTAGCTATTTGGTCAACCAAAAACTTGCGAATGCCAGCAAAATTGCGTGGCTAATTGCCCGTGAATTTGGTGATCCACTCTTTGACTTGGACACGCTCGACCAAAGCATTATCCCCAAAGATATTATTGACGAAAAAGTTGTCCGCCAATTTGGCGCGTTACCTATCTTTAGCCGTGGCTCACGTCTATTCGTGGCGATGAGTGACCCCAGCCGTGTTGACGCCATTGATGCGATTCGATTCGGCAGCAAACTTTCAGTTGAAACAGTTGTTGTTGAAGATGACAAGCTGAGCAAACTGATTGAGCGCACCTATGACAGTGGTGGCGGGGATTTCTCTGGCTTCGACGGTGATATGGATGATATCGAAGTCGACAGTCAAAGAAATGACGACAATGAAGACGAAGGCCGATCAGGTGCAGAAGAAGCGCCAATTGTTAAATTCGTCAATAAGCTGTTGATTGATGCCATTCGTATGGGGGCATCGGATTTGCATTTTGAGCCGTACGAAAAAACCTATCGAGTACGCTATCGGGTTGATGGTGTCATGCGTGAAGTGGCGCGTCCGCCCGTACAATTGGCTGGCAAACTCGCTGCGCGCCTAAAAGTCATGTCACAAATGGACATTTCAGAGCGCCGTGTGCCACAAGATGGACGGATCAAGCTCAAACTCTCCAAAACCAAAGCGATTGATTTTCGGGTCAACTCTTTGCCCACACTCTTTGGCGAAAAGCTCGTTTTGCGGATTCTCGACCCGTCTAGTGCGATGCTTGGGATTGATGCATTGGGCTATGAGCCTGATCAAAAAAAACTGTTTATGGATGCGCTGGATAAACCGCAAGGGATGTTGTTGATTACTGGTCCCACGGGTTCAGGGAAAACAGTCTCGCTGTATACGGGATTGAATATCTTGAATACGGTTGAAAGCAATATCTCAACCGCAGAAGATCCTGTCGAAATCAACCTTGAAGGGATCAATCAGGTCAACGTCAATGCCAAAGTTGGTCTCACCTTCTCAACAGCGCTCAAATCATTCTTACGCCAAGATCCTGACATCATCATGGTCGGTGAGATCCGCGACCTTGAAACCGCCGAAATTGCAATTAAAGCAGCACAAACGGGACACATGGTGATGTCAACCTTGCACACCAACAGCGCCCCTGAGACATTGACCCGTCTGCGTAACATGGGTGTCCCATCATTTAATATCGCAACATCAGTTAACTTGGTCATTGCACAACGCTTGGCCAGACGACTGTGTAGCCACTGCAAACAGCCAGTAGAAGTTCCTGAGCAAAGCCTAAAGGAACTTGGATTTACCGACGAAGATTTGGCCTCAGGATTCGTGATTTATAAACCTGTTGGCTGTAGCGAATGCCGAGACGGCTATAAGGGTCGGGTGGGGATCTACGAGGTCATGAAAGTGACACCAGAAATCGCCCGAATTATTATGGAAGATGGAAACGCCATCCAAATTGCTGATGCTGCACAGAACGCAGGATTCAACAACCTGCGTCGTTCTGGTCTGAAGAAAGTCATGCAAGGTGTCACCAGCCTTCAAGAAGTCAACCGCGTCACTAGCGAATAACCACAGAGAATGGACATGGCTGCAAAAAAAGCTGAATTACTGCCCAATTTTGCGTACGAAGGTACCAATCGGCGCGGACAAAAGGTCAAAGGTGAGCTGCCCAGCAAAAATATGGCACTCGCCAAAGCACAACTGCGCAAGCAAGGCATTCAAGTCACTAAAATTCATAAAAAAACCAAGAATTTACTTGAAGGCTTGAGCAAAAAAAGGATTTCTGCGCTCGATATCGCTATTTTTACACGGCAGTTGGCCACCATGATGAAAGCAGGTGTACCCTTGGTGCAGGCTTTTGAAATCGTGGCAGAAGGCCTCGACAATCCATCGATGCGAGATGTCGTCCTCGGCTTAAAAAGCGAAGTTGAAGGCGGTAATAGCTTTGCAGGCGCACTTAAAAAATATCCACAGTATTTTGATGATTTGTTTTGCTCACTAGTGGCATCAGGCGAACAATCAGGCGCATTAGAACTGATGCTAGACCGAGTTGCCATTTACAAAGAAAAAAGTGAGCTCCTCAAACAAAAAATCAAAAAAGCCATGAAATACCCCATTGCTGTGATTATCGTAGCGTTGATTGTCACGATTATTCTGATGGTCAAAGTTGTTCCTGTGTTTGAAGATTTATTTAGCTCATTCGGAGCTGACTTACCAGCGTTTACACAACTCGTTGTTGATATGTCTGTTTGGATGCAATCGTATTGGTGGGTAGTGATTTTTGCAATTGCCTTTATCGTTGGTGGATTTTTAGAAGCCAAAAAACGCAGTAAGAAATTTCGTAATTTTCTAGATCGTGCTGCATTAAAGGCACCCGTTTTTGGTGATTTGGTCTATAAAGCAGTGATTGCACGCTATAGTCGCACACTGGCCACTACCTTTGCCGCAGGTGTCCCCATGATTGATGCCTTAGAATCAACGGCTGGTGCGACCAATAATGTAGTGTATTACAATGGTGTCATGCAGATTAAAGACGATGTTTCCACAGGGACACAGCTAAACTTTGCCATGCGTACCACCAACTTATTCCCTTCGATGGCCGTACAGATGGTCGCAATCGGTGAAGAGTCTGGTGCGCTTGATGCCATGTTAGAGAAAGTTGCGATTCACTTTGAGAACGAGGTGGATAATGCCGTCGATGGTCTGACCTCAATGATGGAACCTTTGATTATGGCAGTACTTGGGGTGCTGGTTGGTGGCTTGGTCATTGCGATGTATCTGCCAATCTTCCAGATGGGTTCGGTGATTTAATTGCAAGAGATCATTCATACAATTGCCATAACGCCTTGGTTAGCAGGCAGCTTAGTCGCACTCATTGGGCTATGTGTCGGTAGCTTCCTGAATGTGGTGATCTACCGCCTGCCTCAGATGATGCAACAAGGCTGGCGACAAGAATGCCAGCTGTTCTTGCACCCTGAGCAAACGGTTCAGCCTGAGCCAAGGATGACGCTCAGCCGTCCCGCGTCATCATGCCCCGCCTGTCAGCATCGGATTCGTTGGTATGAAAACATCCCACTCATCAGTTGGCTAGTGTTGCGTGGCAAATGCAGTGCCTGTGGCACAGCGATTAGCTGGCGCTATCCATTGGTTGAACTGCTGACCATGCTGGCATCAATTGCGGTGTTTTGTACGTTTGGGGCGACGATGACCATGCTTGCAGCACTTGGTCTGACATGGGCACTGATTGCGTTGGCAGGTATTGATTTTGATACGCAACTGCTGCCTGATCGCATTACGCTCCCTCTCGCAGCAGCGGGTCTATGGGTCAATACACAGGGGCTCTTTACCACACCTAGCCTTGCAATCTGGGGCTATGTGATTGGCTTTTTGTGTTTATGGGTTGTCTACATCCTGTTTAAGCTGATCACTGGTAAAGAAGGCATGGGCTATGGCGACTTTAAGCTACTGGCCGCGTTAGGCGCTTGGCTGGGACCCTTCATGCTGCCGTTGATTATCTTACTCTCCTCAGTGATTGGCGCAGTGATCGGGGTCATCATCATGCGAATTAAAAAAGAAAATCAGCCCTTTGCCTTTGGCCCTTATATTGCGATTGCGGGCTGGATCGCCTTGCTGTGGGGCGCACAGATTGTCAGCGCCTACCTTGGCATGTATAACCTCTCATGAGTCTGGTCATTGGCTTAACGGGCGGTATCGGCAGTGGCAAGACCGCAGCGAGTGATTGGTTTGCTCAACAAGGCATTATGGTGGTCGATGCAGACGTGGCCGCACGAGAAGTCGTTGCAATTGGCCAACCTGCCTTACAGCAGATTCAGACCCAGTTTGGCGATTGGGCATTATTGCCAGATGGATCACTGAATCGACGTGCTATGCGTGATTATGTGTTCGCACATCCCGAAGCACGCCAGCAACTTGAAGCGATTACACACCCTCTGATTCGCCAGCATATCATTCAACAGCTACAGCAGGCTCAATCGCCGTATGTGCTCTTGGTCTCGCCCTTGCTTTTTGAGACCAATCAGCACGCGTTAGTGGAGCAAAGCATTTTGATTGATGTACCCGAAACACTACAACTGGAGCGTGCAGGACAACGTGACGGCCAAAGCCCTGAAGCCATCCAAAACATCATCAATGCGCAGATGAGCCGTGCCGAGCGCCATGCCAAAGCCACACATATCATTGTCAATGACCAAGATCTGCCGCATCTGTATCAAGCGCTTGGGCCGCTACACCAACAACTACTCCAACAAGCTATGACAGCACGCAATACCTGACCATAATCTCACTTTTAAACACCTCACCCTCGTGACCAAACCTGTGCGAATCCCTCACAGCACAGCGTATACTCACTTGCGCAAACGCCACACGAGTCCAGTCCAGCCTTGAAATCCTTCAGCACGACCGCCAACAGTCCGATGACTGACACTCCACGCAGTCAAAGCGGCTGGCAAATCATCCGTAGCTTACTACCCTACCTGTGGCCAAAGAACGCGCTTGGCCTGCGTGTGCGCGTGGTATTGGCGCTGCTGCTGTTGTTTGCCGCCAAAGGCGCGACCGCTTATTTGCCTGTGTTGTATAAACAAGCGGTGGATGCGCTGAGCAATACCCCGCTTGCCGTGATGGTTGCGCCGATTGGGCTGATTGTCGCCTATGGCATGGTGCGGGTGATGGGGCTGCTGTTTACCGAATTGCGCGATAGTATTTTTGCGCGGGTACAGCAACACACTATTCGTGTGGTCGGTGTGCAAGTGTTTGAACATTTGCATGCGCTGTCTTTGCGCTTTCACCTGAATCGCCAAACTGGCGGCATGAATCGCTCGATAGAACGTGGGACACGAGCGATTGATACGCTGCTGTCTTACTTGGTGTTTAGCCTGTTTCCAACCTTTTTTGAAATCGGATTGGTCACGTTGCTACTCTGGCATTTTTTTGATGGCTGGTTTGCCTTGGTCACTGCGCTCACTGTGCTGGCCTATGCGGTGTTTACCTTTGTCGTGACCGAGTGGCGCACTAAATTTTATCGTGAGATGAACGAAGATGAAAACCAAGCCAACACCCAAGCAATTGATTCTTTGCTCAATTATGAAACAGTTAAATACTTTGGCAATGAGCAGTTAGAGGCCAAAAAATATAACGACCTCCTGTATAAACTGGAAAATTCGGCAGTCAAAAGCCAAACCAGCTTATCACTGCTCAACGTCGGGCAAAGCCTGATTATTGCGGTTGGGCTGACCATCATGATGATCATGGCAGCGCGTGGCATTGTCGCAGGCACAATGACCGTGGGTGATTTTGTCATGGTCAATGCCTATCTGCTGCAACTGTATCAGCCGCTGAATGGCTTGGGCTTTGTGTATCGGGCGATCAAACGTGCATTTACTGACATGGAAAACATGTTTGCCCTGCTAAATATCAATCGCGAAATCGCCGATGTCACCAATGCCAAACCACTCAAGACCCTAGATGGTCGGGTGCAGTTTGAGCAAGTTCAGTTTGGTTATGATTCACGTCGGCCGATTTTAAAGGGTATTTCATTTGAAATTCCTGCTGGTCAAACGCTGGCCGTAGTCGGTCAGTCGGGTGCAGGCAAGTCCACACTGAGTCGGTTGTTGTTTCGATTTTATGATGTCGATACTGGTCGCATTTTGATTGATGGGCAAGACCTGCGCGAGGTACAGCAGCACAGCTTGCGCCAAGCCATCGGCATTGTACCGCAAGATACCGTGTTATTTAATGACACGATTTTTGCCAATATCGCATATGGTCGACCCGATGCAACCGTCGCGGAGGTCGAGCAAGCAGCGCAGTTGGCGCATATTCATGAATTTATTTTGGCCATGCCCGATAGCTATCAAACGCGTGTCGGCGAACGCGGTTTAAAACTGTCGGGTGGTGAAAAACAGCGCGTGGCGATTGCACGGACGATTCTAAAAGATCCGTGTATTTTGATTTTTGATGAGGCGACCAGCGCACTCGATACGCGGACAGAGCGGGCGATTCAAGCCAATTTAAAGCAACTGAGCCAAGGTCGTACAACCTTGGTGATTGCGCACCGACTCTCGACCATTGTCGATGCTGATCAGATTTTGGTGATGGCGGACGGACAAATCATCGAACGCGGCACGCACAGCGAGTTGTTGGTACACGGCAGAACCTACGCAGTAATGTGGCGACAGCAAGCCGAGCAAACTTAAACCACGCGTTTGACGGCTGTCAACGCTATGCGCCACCCGCTAAAATCCCGTACACTGTCAACAACATTGGATGAACGAACGGCTTTGGAACAGTTAACTGCATGAAAACCCCAAAACGCTTACAACCACTGGTCGGAGAAGGCATCATCGACGAGGTCATCTCCCAACTGAAAAGCGGCAAAGAAGCTACCGTCTATTTGGTACGTTGCGGTGATGTCAGACGTGCTGCCAAAATGTATAAAGATACCGAGCAACGTAGCTTTAAACAGGCCACTGTCTATCGTGAAGGCCGCAAAACACGCAACAGTCGCGATGCGCGGGCAATGGAACGGGGCAGCAAATACGGCAAGCGCGCCCAAGATGAGCAATGGTATAACGCTGAAGTCGATGCGCTATATAAACTTGCAGCGGCGGGTGTACGCGTACCGACGCCATTGGGGTTTTATGATGGTGTGCTGATCATGGAGTTGATCACTGACGCGGATGGGGATGTCGCGCCGCGCTTATGTGAAGTGGAATTTAGCGAAGCTGATGCACTACGCGATCACGCGCAACTGATCCGTGAAGTGGTGCGGATGCTGTGCGCTGGTCTGGTACATGGCGACTTGTCTGAATACAACATCTTAATGGATGCCCAAGGCCCTGTGGTGATTGACCTGCCACAAGCGGTCGATGCAGCGGGCAATCCACACGCCCGTGACATGCTGACCCGTGATGTGAATAACTTGCGCGATTTTTACGGGCAGTTTGCGCCGTCACTGCTACAGACTCGCTATGCTTTGGAAATCTGGCAGCATTATGCTGATGGCACACTCACACCAGACAGCGTACTGACTGGCGAAGCCGAAGAAGATTTACACGAAGCTGACGTGGATAGCGTGTTGCAAGAAATCGAAGACATCAAGCGCGAAGAAGCTGCCCGTTTGGCTCGACTGAATCCCCCAATCAAAACCATCCCCGATGAAGATGATTTTGATCCAGCCGAGTATGGTAATTTTCGGGACTAATCGACCTCAGCCATATTGCCCGCAATGCCCTACTTTGGCTTGTAGTTATTCTCGCGTAGCCATGTCTGCGAGCGATTCAAAAAACCTGCGCCGATCACTTTACCGCGCAAGGTAATCCGTCGGCTATCAGGGCTTAAGCGAATGTCGCCCGCATAAATCTTGCCCGAAATCGGATCAATCGCATAGCCACCTGTGTATTGAAAACCCTTGTGCGTTTCGGCCTTCATGTTCCAAATCAGCGGCATGCCAACGATTCGACGGCCTTTGAATGGCTCAGGGCAAATGGTACACACCTGTACAGGCTTGTAATCGGGTCGCTCAATAATCTCTGCGACAATGCCAACATAGGTATTATTGTCAGCACGCTGAATATGCACAATCGCTTTGGCAAAACCCGTTTCATCATCAATCGTCCGCCAATATCCCAGAATATCGTCGGGGGTACTGGCAACTGTAGCGGTACTGACCAGCAGGCTGGCTAACAATCCAATGTATATGCGATTCATGATCGGTGTCCCTATTTTGTCATCGGCTGATGACGACGCTATCCGTCGATCAAGAATAAGCGCAATCACCTCACCTGTAAAACCGTCTGTCGCAATTTTTTTGATCGGTTAGCGTGATCCTGATCAAGTCAATCCTTGATACGACTCATGATCCCCACACTACCCTACACCCGTACCTCAGCATGCTGCACCATCAACTGCACGCGCGACTCGCCTCTAAAACTATTCACATCAACCTGATAAACCAACCAAATACGACGAATCTCACTCGGCCAAATGTGCTGATGTGCATTAAACATCAACGCCTCTAACCACTGACCGCCTTTTGGATGACGTAACATCAGCTTGAGATGCTTGTCTTGCAGCCAACGATGCTCCAATACTTGAAACTCACCTTGAAACAAGGGGGTGGGGAATGCCTGTCCCCAAGGACCCGCTGCGGCAAGTCGTTGGGCAAAATCCAAGCTAAACTCCTCTGCGCTTAGCTCCCCATCGACCAATAGCACTGGCTCAAATAACTCGGGGGCATGTGCCGACACAATCTGATTAAACGCCTGCTGAAACTGTTCTAAATGCTGCGCTGGCAAAGTCAATCCCGCCGCCATTGCATGCCCACCAAAGTGGGTAATCATGCCCTGATATTGCTCGGCGACCTGCTCAATCGCATCACGAACATGCACACCAGCAATCGAACGTGCCGAGCCTTTGAGCACCTCACAAGAGCTATCACTCGGTGCAAATACAATACTGGGACGGTGAAATTGCTCTTTTAAGCGGCCAGCGACAATCCCAATCACACCCTGATGCCAACTGGGTTCATACAACACAATCGCATGTGGCAATAGGCTGACTGTCGCCTGTTGATCTTCAATGCCTTGTACTTCAAACAACGAACGCTGCGCCAACAGATCCAGTGCTGACTGTTTCATCTCAGCTTCGACCCGTCGCCGTTGTTGATTCAGTTGCTCTAGCTGCTGTGCCAGTGACTCTGCTTCAGCCAGACTTTCTGCAATCAAGCACTGGATCCCGATACGCATATTGTCCATCCGACCAGCTGCGTTAATCCTTGGGCCCAGCACAAAACCGAGATCTTGTGCGGTCAGTTGCTCTGGCTCACGCCTTGCCACCGCCAGCAGCGCCAACACCCCAGCACGGCACTGTCGTAGGTTGATCCGCCGCACCCCTTGCGCGACCAGAATCCGATTATTGCGATCCAGTGGTGCAACGTCTGCCACTGTACCGAGTGCGACCAAATCCAGATAGTCCGTCAAGCGACTGGTGGGCTTGCCTGCTTGTTTACGGCGAGTTGCCAAAGCCGCCAGCAGATAAAATGCCACACCAACACCCGCCAGTGCTTTACTGGCAAAACCACAATTTGGCTGATTCGGATTCACGACGGCACAAGCGTTTGGTGGCTGCTTGCTGGTCAAATGATGATCAGTAATAATCACATCGATATTGGCAAGATGCGCCCGCTCAACACCCGCATGACTGGAAATGCCATTGTCTACGGTGACAATCACGTCAGGCTGACCGTTCGCAATCGCCAACTCGACAATTTCAGGGGTCAGGCCATAACCATACTTAAAGCGATCCGGTACTAAAAAATCCACCTGTGCACCCATGTCACGCAGCGCCAACATCATCAGCGCGGTACTGGTCGCCCCATCGGCATCAAAATCGCCCACGATGAGAATCTGTTGCTGTTGATCTAGCGCAAGCTCAAGCCGATCTAACGCGGCTGGCAAACCCAGCAGGTCTTGTGCGGGTAGCAGTTGTTTTAGGCTGAGTTCTAACTCATCGGGATGTTGTACGCCACGCGCAGCATAAATCCGCGCCAAGACTGGCGGCAATTGGTCGAGTGCGGTGGGAATCTCAGCGTTCAGACGCGGCTGTACGCGTAAAGGGGTTGTATTCATGCGGGCTATTATGAGGATTTTGTGACAATTCGCACTAGCTGGATGCGTGTTTTTTTGTGAGGGTGCGACGGATGGGGACGTGGCATTAAAACCATTCAGAGGAATCAACAGATAAATCAGAAATGATCGCGATTCTTCTTTTCACTGCTAAACACTCGCGAGGCTCAACCACACCCATTTTGCTTTGCTTAAAAAGAATTTCAGACGATAAATCAACGTAGTAGTGAAACTCAGACTGCATCTGGCAGCAATCATCAGGATGCAGATAGGTAAACAAGTATTCATAGCAAAAATTCAACCTACCAGCCATGCCACTTCGAGTTAAGACATTTGTTGTTGAATGTATTGATCCAACAAGCGTAGATGACTGCTAAAATTCAAGGCATTAACCGCTCAATCAACCATGTACCGTCGCTCAGGCGATAGCGTAAACGATCATGCATGCGGTTTGGCCGACCCTGCCAAAATTCAAATGCATCTGGCACTAAGCGATAACCACCCCAAAAATCAGGCTTTTCAATCGTCGCCGTATCGCCGTGCTGCGCTTTTAAGTCCAAAAATCGCTGCTCTAAGGTTTCACGCGTATCGACCACACCACTTTGCGGTAGACTAACCCACGCGCCGAGCTGACTATCGCGTGGCCTTGACTGAAAATACTCAGTCGATTGCTGCTCCGAAATCTTTTCGACCCGACCAGCAATCCGCACTTGCTGCTCCAATAACGGCCAATACAACAACAACTCCGCAAATGGATTTTCGGCCAAATCCTGCCCTTTTTGGCTGTCGTAATTGGTATAAAACAACATCCCGTGCGGACTACTGCCACGCAGCAACACCGTACGGGCGCTTGGCCTGCCATCTGCACCACAAGTCGCCAAGGTCATCGCATACGGCTCGGGCAAGTCGGTACTCAGCGCATATTCGAGCCACACGGCAAACTGGGCAAACGGACAGACATCCACGTCCTGCACATCCAAACTGCCTTTTTGATAGCTCAAGCGCAAATCGGCCAGTTGTTCGATGTCTCTTGTGTTTGAGTCACGTTTGCTTGAGCCACTCATCGTATGTTTTCCTTGATTGACCTAACCGCCCAACTGCTGCCGCACCAAATCCGCCAACTCATGCGCCATCTGCTCAACCTGAGCCGCGTCTTTGCCCTCGACCATCACCCGAATCATCGGCTCAGTCCCAGACTTACGTATTAACAAACGGCCTTTGCCTTGTAACACCTGTTCAGCCTGTTCAAATGCGGCGGCCAGCACTGGATTGGCAAACGGATCAGCGATCTGCTTTAAGCGCACATTGACCAACGTCTGTGGCAATACGTCAAAACCAGACATCAGCTCATGCAAGCTCTTGCCTTGCTCAACCATCGCCGCCAGCACTTGCAAGCCCGCAATAATCGCATCACCCGTCGTGCTTTTATCTAAGCACAAAATATGCCCCGACGGCTCACCGCCGAGCAGCCAGCCATTCGCCTCCAAATCAGCCATCACATAACGGTCACCGACTTTGGCACGCTGGAACGCGATATTCTGCGCCTGCAATGCCAACTCTAACCCCATGTTACTCATCAACGTGCCGATCACGCCTTGCGCGGGTTTGCGGCGTTTGGTTGCCAGAATATATAAAATCGCGTCGCCATCGACCAAATTGCCCAGATGATCGACCATCACAATACGGTCACTATCCCCATCCAAGGCCAAGCCTAAATCCGCCTGATGCGCAAGCACCGCACGCTGTAACGCTTCGGGATGGGTCGAACCGCAACCATCGTTGATGTTTTGGCCGTCTGGCATATTGAACAGCGGTATCACCGTCGCGCCCAGTTCTCTCAGCACCGCAGGCCCCACCACATAACCTGCACCGTTCGCGCAGTCGATCACGATTTTAAGACCGCGCAGACTCAGGTGATACGGAAAGCTGGATTTACAAAACTCGATATAACGCCCTGCCGCATCAGCCACTCGAAAACTTTTACCGAGTTGGTCGGGCTGGTCGATTACGATTGGCTGTTCGAGTTGTTGGCTGATTGCATCTTGTAGCTCATCTGGCAGTTTTTTGCCTTCGTGCGAAAAAAACTTAATGCCATTATCAAAGTACGGATTGTGTGACGCTGAAATCACGATGCCAGCATCGGCATGAAACGCCCGCGTCATGTGTGCAATCGCAGGCGTTGGCAAAGGGCCCAACAAGCGCACATCAACCCCTGCCGCGTTGAGTCCCGATTGCAAAGCCGCTTCTAGTACATAACCTGATAAACGGGTATCTTTGCCCATGACCACTTGCGGTCGACTGCTGTTATTCTGAGAGCTGTTTTGATTGAGTTGATTCAGCACGCGACCTGCGGCATAGCCCAAATGTAACGCAAATTCAGGAGTGATCGGGGTCACGCCAAACTTGCCACGAATCCCATCTGTACCAAAATGACTCATGCGAACTGAACTCAAATGTGACTAATCATTCAGCCGATTGTGACAAATTGGCAGTGAAATGCCTAGCAAATGGTGTGGCTCAATTTAACCTGATGTCCCAATCCAGTATTTTAGCCCAATACCACTGCACCAGCTGTCACCACCGCCAGCAATCGCGCCGCAATAACTGAACCGTTATTTGCCCAGCGCTGCACTGCTTTACCAATCAACACCCCAACCGCATACAGCCCCAACATACTGACCAACATGCCCGCCAAGAATAGCCCTGCCGACTGACCCACAGGCACTTCCAAACCATGCGCCACGCCATGAAATAGCCCCAACAGGCTCAAGCCCGCCAACGCCACGAAGCGTTGTTTAACCCACAGTGCAATCGCCAAAGCCAATAGTGATGCAACAATCCCGTACTCCGTGAGGCTAACTGGCAACAGGTGTTGCACACCCAAACCAAACCCCAACAGCAATGACAGTGCCAAACCGATCACACCCAGCACCGTTACCGACGGCAGTCCGCGGGCAAACTGTGCGCTGCGAACCAATAACAACCCCAAACCCAGCGCCAGCAACAAATGATCCAAACCCGATAGCGGGTGCAGCAGACCCGAGACAAACGCTGAGCTATGATGCTCATGCCCTGCATGCGCAAATACCGCATTTGAGGTCAAACCAGCCAGCAATAACAGCATCAATTTCATGTTAAAACCCTCGATCTAGCCTTAAGTCAATAAACCCTGCTTTTCAATAAACGCGATAATCTCGCTTAGACCATCACCAGCCTTCATATTGCTAAACAAAAAAGGCCGTTCGCCGCGCATGCGCTTGGCATCTTGTGCCATGACTTCTAAGGATGCTCCGACCATTGGGGCAAGATCAGTTTTATTAATGATCAGTAGATCTGATTTGGTGATGCCTGGGCCACCTTTGCGCGGGATTTTTTCACCCGCGGCCACATCAATCACATACAAGGTCAAATCAGATAGCTCAGGGCTAAAGGTTGCCGCCAAGTTATCACCGCCACTCTCGACCAAAATCAGCTCAAGACCAGCAAATTTTTCATTCAGATCCGCAATCGCTGCCAGATTGATCGAGGCATCCTCGCGAATTGCGGTATGCGGACAGCCACCCGTCTCTACCCCCACGATCCGATCTGGTGACATCGCTTGATTGCGGGTCAAAAAATTGGCGTCTTCTTTGGTATAAATGTCGTTGGTCACCACCGCCATGTTATAGCGATCACGCAATGCCTGACACAGATTCAAGGTCAATGCGGTTTTACCTGAACCCACAGGTCCACCAATGCCGACCCGTAACGGAGAACGCTCGCTCATCATGCTTCCTTTTTTCCAAAAACTCAAAGCCTTAAACACCAAAAATCGCTATAAAACCGACCTAGTTACGACCGAAACAAGCGCGAATACTGTGACTCGTGCTGCATCGACAACATTGCCAAATTTGGCAGGCTATTGCTTGGCTGCTGTGTAGTCGGACAGGCGCTGTCCCGAGTGACTAGCAAAGCTTGTGCCACTGCATCTGGTATCTGTGCATGTAACTCCCATAACACCCGCTGGCCGCTCATTTGGCCGAGTGGCACGGTTTTGACTACAGCTAACACCTGATTTTCCAGCAGGGTAAACGCATATGCAGTCAAACACTCTGCAACTGGCAATTGCAAACGCGCTGCGAGTTGTGCGTAGACGGGTAAAAAACCCAGCTTGGCATCGACGGTTACAGGTTGTTTTAACACATCGCGAATCCATGCATTCAATGAAAAACCCAGTTGTTGGGTTTCGGCCAACAGTTCACGGCTTTCACGACTGGCGCGATAACGCTCGGCCAATGCTAAAAACGTGGTTTGGTCAGTCGTCGGACTCGATGCACTGTTCGACGCAGCGGCAATCATTTTTGCCAGCATCGGCAACTCATAACGCGCCAGCACCAACTCCAGCACATCCTCAAAATACGCCAACGCACTGGCTTCATGCCGAATGATGCCGCATTCAATCGCGGTTTCGACCCCTTGCGAATAACAGTACGCGCCTATCGGCAGCGCGGTCGATGACAGCATCAATAACCGCAATAAGCCAGCCGCCGCGACAGGATCAGGCGAGCGCTCGGCTGCAAGATCCGTAGC
>JAYXXU010000210.1:0-2971 GCA_036019135.1 Pseudomonadota bacterium
TTGTTACCGCTTCAGTTAGTCAATCAGTTGGATTTGCCAGTGACACAGCATGGCTGGCTGTATTTGCCATTATTGCTACTGGGATTTGTATTGGCGATCCCCGCGATTATTGTCGCTGAGGCCAAGCGACGGATGCGCCGTATTTTTATCGGTGCAGTGGGGTTGATTAGCTTGTCTTTGCTGGTATTGACAGTATGTGATGGCGTTGTATTTGGAGTGCTATTGGGGATTGGCCTATTCTTTATTGCCTTTAATCTAATTGAGGCGCTGTTGCCATCATGGGTGGCCAAACGTGCACCTGTCGCTAGCCGTGCCACAGCGATGGGGGTGAATGCCTCCAGCCAGTTTTTGGGTGCTTTTGTCGGTGGCGTATTGGGTGGGCAGCTCCTCACCCATGTTGATACTCAAATGGCATGGGGCATACTGGCGTTGTTATGTTTGGTTTGGTTTTATAGTGTATTTCAGTTGGTTTCACCGCCGTATTTGTCCAGTTTGGCCGTAAGATTACCCAGTGTGTTAAGCGCCAATCACCGCACTGAGCAGGAGTGGATGTCGTGTTTATTGGCGATTGATGGTGTAGAAGATGTGGTGGTACTGCTGGAACAGCGGGTTGCGTATCTCAAAATTGATCGCCGATTGTTGGGAGATGTTGAGCGACAGAATTTGTCGCAGATATTGCAGCAACCTATAGCAGTCTAGGCAATAGTGTTTTAAGGTGTATTCAGGTACAGTTATTGGCTCAAAAAACCCAATATAGAGGGAATGGTGATGCGTGGTGTAAATAAAGTCATTTTGGTCGGTACATTAGGACAAGATCCTGAGACCAAATCATTTCCAAGTGGTGGTTCTGTCACCCAGTTTTCGATTGCGACCAGTGAGCAATGGACCGATAAAAATACTGGCGAGCGCAAAGAAGCCACAGAATGGCATCGTATTGTATTAAATAACCGTTTAGGTGAAATTGCCCAGCAGTATTTGCGTAAAGGCAGTAAAGTCTACATTGAAGGCAGTCTACGTACCCGAAAATGGCAAGACAAAACCACAGGCCAAGACCGTTATAGCACTGAAATTCGTGGCGATAGTATGCAAATGCTAGACAGTGCCAAGTCTATGGCGGGTGGACAGGATTCAGGTCGGGATGATTATCAGCCTTATCCAGCGCGTGCGCCTGAACAGAATAACCGTCCTGCACCCGAACAACGTCGTCCAGCACCTGCCGAACCTACACGCTATAATAACTCTGATCTAGATGATGACTTACCATTTTAATGTGCAGTTAATCCTAAGTCATACGAATTAATATTGGCAGTCACACATAATCTGGTTATGATGCAGGGGTTGTATACACCCCTGTTTTTTTGCTGAACTCAGCATTCACTTATTTATTGACACGATGGAGCCAAAATGAAACCGGATCTGAGCAAAATGTCTGTTGAAGATTTGCAAAAGCTCGCTGAAGAAGCCTCAAATATGATTGGTACGCGTCGTCAGCAAGATTTAAAAGATGGCTATGCCCAAGCTGAGAAAATCGCCAGTGATTTGGGCGTGACACTAGACGAGTTGATCGAAGCAGGTCGTAGCAAATCGACTCGTAAAACAGGCTCACGTAAGCCTGTTGAGCCGCGTTATCGTAATCCAGCCGATACTGCACAAACATGGACTGGTCGTGGTAAGCAACCGCGCTGGCTCGCTGCTGCAATCGCGGCGGGTGCTAAAATCGAAGATTTTTTGATTAACAAATAAATTCTAGCGTTTATTTGAACCAAAATGCCTGCCTTGTCAGGCATTTTTTAGGTCTGTTGATTGTGTCGTGCCGAAACCGCTACGAAAAGGGTTTGTTTGTCATGTAAAGTTGAGCATAATCGGAGTCTTTGCTTTATTGGGCGATCTTAAGCGTGTCGATGTCTACCACAACAAAACGGCTGGGGAAGGGCTGGTGGTTATTTGCAGCGATTGCGCTGCTGATTTTTATTGTGCTGCAATTGCCAGCCGCTTGGCTGATGGCGCGTTTGTCACCGAATAACCCCTATATAGATCATGTGACAGGGAATATCTGGAAGGGGCAGGCCGATTGGCATGTCCAAGAGGTTCAAGGTGTCTTGAGTTGGAAGCTGCGGCCTTGGGAGTTGATTTTGCTGCGGATTGGCGCAGATGTGGATGTGAGTGTCTCGGATAGCCAGCTCAGTGGTCAGGTGGCTGTGGGACGACAGTCATGGCAAATCAAGCAACTCAATGGTCAGGTTTCAGCGCACACGCTGCGCAGTGTCATGCCATGGCAGTGGCCAGATAGCCCAATTCGAATCAGTAATTTAGGGCTGAAATTTTCCCAAGACAAGGGATTTGATCAGATTGATGGACAGCTCAATTGGGGCGGTGGCACACTGGGCTATCCGTTTGAGGGGCGTATCCAGCGAGCAGCATTGCCACCTTTGGTGGGGCGTTTGGGATTGAATCGCGAACGTTTGCACTTAGCCATGACAGATTCGAATAATGCACGGATGGGTGATATTTATGTGTCAGCAGATCAGATGTTAGATGTGCAGTTGACCCAGCGACTGTTGCAGACTGTGGCAGGCTATCGAGGGCAGGCAGGGTTAGACACGGCTGTTGTGACCACTCGTCAACCGCTATCTAGTTTGCGAGGTTTATGATGTCGCAGCGCTTTGCATTCCAGTGGCGACGGCTTGATCCGATTGCGCCATGGCTATTGGCAGCAGCCGTGTTGTGGCTCTGCTGGCAGATTGCTGCCGTGATTTGGCTGATTGCTGCGCCACCCCAACCGCCTTATGCCCGTGATATTGCACTGACACAGCAGCAGCAAGCTGCGACTCCGAACATTAGTGGATTTTCGTTATTCAAAGTGGAACGTGCTGAGTTGCCTGATCGTCAACAGCCGAGCGCCATGAGTGTGCCGATGCAACTGCAAGGGGTGATGATCAGTCGTCCGATGTCAGGTTCATCTGCTGTAATT
>JAYXXU010000211.1:0-3097 GCA_036019135.1 Pseudomonadota bacterium
AAACAGCCGCCGAAAAAAATTGGGGATCTTAAATGCGACCAAAAATGAGTCCATTACCCCGCCAGCGCCGAACACATTCAGCAGCACCATATCGCGCAACAATCCTAACACCCGCGACAACATGGTCATTGCACTGACAATAAACGTCGAACGCCACATGGCAGAATCTCTAACCCACTCGAAAGTCCGCTATTGTATAGCGGAACTTGCCTCCCTGTATGTGTCTTGATCAGCACTGATGGCCTGAACCCGTCAGCAATCTCCCTATATCTCCAGCGAGTTAAACTCATCCAAACCAAAAACTAGAGCAATTATTCCAAAAAACAAAACCATTACCAATAAAATAAAGCAAATACTCTAATTAAAAATAGAGCATTTAATCTAAAAATCATAGAGCAATAGCTCGAATAAAAAAAATCACAAAATAGATATTATTCAAAAAATTAAGCATATGTTTTTCATATATTTTTATTTTAGAATAAATACTCGAAGCCGATAAACGGTATAGACCAATTATATTGATAATTGCTAATTTAAATATATCGAATACAGCACAGTCGGATTCTCTCGACGGGCTGTAAAAATCTCGTCATCGTTACTGGAGTGTGTGATGCAAAATAACATTGAAAAGGTACTGGGCAAAAAAATTCGGGGCAAAACCGTTGTCGTGACGGGGGCATCTAGTGGGATTGGTGAAACCGTTGCCAAGCAACTCGGACGGGCTGGCGCACGGGTGATTCTCGTTGCACGTACCCGTGAAAAACTTGAAGAAGTCCAACGAGAAATCGTCGCAGCAGGCGGGGAAGCGGCTGTTTACCCGTGTGATCTCAATGATATGAATGCCATTGATCAATGCGCCCAAGATATTCTAGCGCGTGAAGGTCAGATTGATATTTTGATTAATAATGCAGGGCGCTCCATCCGTCGTGCTGTCGCTGAATCGACTGAACGCTTCCATGACTTTGAACGTACCATGCAACTCAACTACTTTGGTGCGGTACGTCTAATTTTGCGCTTATTGCCTAACATGATTGAACGTGAAAGCGGTCATATCATCAACATCAGTTCGATTGGCGTCTTGGCCAATGCGGCTCGTTTTTCGGCTTATGTCGCTAGTAAGGCCGCACTGGATGCGTTTAGCCGCTGCATGTCAGCCGAAGTCCGCGCACACAAGATTCACTTTACTTCGATCTATATGCCGTTGGTGCGTACACCCATGATTGCACCGACCAAGATTTATAAATATGTGCCGACGCTGTCGCCTGAACAAGCAGGCAATTTGGTGGCACATGCCATCATCAAGCGCCCCAAAAGCATCGCCACCAAGCTCGGGACGTTCGCATCCATCAGCTATGCCGTTGCCCCCAAGCTGAATGACTATATTCTGTCCGTTGGCTATCGTTTGTTCCCCAGCTCCACTGCGGCAACAGGTCAAGCCGATGGGGTCAATCCCAATCAACCACAAAAAGCCACTGTTGCTCAACGCCTGTTCGCGCATGCGTTCCCTGGTGAGCATTGGTAAGTCAGAAATTGTATCGGGCGCGGCTGACGCGCCCTGTATTGGCTCGACGGCCTATGGCTATCGTTGTGGGATGGTAATAAATGGGGTAGCTGCGCCACTGACTTGCGGCAGTTGGCCATCCCATTTTTCAATCGCTTTCATTTTCACGTAAGCCTCACCGCCTTGCTCTTTAATCGCTTGCGCCTGAATTCGAATTGCCTCAGCCTCAGCCTGTGCCATTGCAATTTTTTGTTCAGCCTCCACTCGAATCCGATCTAAATCATTTTTGGCTTTGAGCGCATTTTGCTCAGCGGTCTGCTTGGCCTCAATCGCGTCATTGAATGCATCCGAAAAACTAAAATTAGTAATCTGAATATCTTCGACACTAATATTGTAGGCTGCTAATGAACTACGTAAGCCCGTTGCGATCTCAGTTTTTACTGCATCACGCCGTACCAATAACTCTTCTGCTGAAAAACGGGCGATAACTGCTTTAACAACCTCTTGAATACGCGGTGAAATTACCTTTTCTTCGACATCTAACCCGAATCTCGTATACGTATCCTGTAAGCTCGCTGCATTTAAATGATAATTCAGCGCCACCTCAGTCGTGACGATTTGCAAATCTCTTGTACCTGCACTTGCTGGTGCATGTGATTTTTGTGTACGCACATCAACTAAAATGATTTGGTCAACGATTGGTAGCTTGACATGTAGACCATCCGCGACCACGCCTTGCACCTGCCCAAAGCGAAGCACTAATGCCCGCTGACCAGAACCAACGGTATAAAAGCTGGCAAACAATATGACGATCCCAATCATCGCCAAAATACCAAAAACCCAATATCGCTTGGCTGGATATACTACCGCGGTTTTTTGATTCATCTGAATTTTTGCCTACAGTGATTGTTTATTTACCAATTATACGCGACCAATCAAAATATTGACCAGGGTCAGTTTTACGGTTTGGCGCAATATCACTATGCCCCGTCACCTGTCCAACTGTAGCAGGATATGCCTGTTGGATCGCGTCAAGCAGTGGCAACAGTGCCTGATATTGTGCCTCAGCAAACGGCATGTCATCCGTTCCTTCTAACTCAATACCAATCGAAAAATCATTACAGTTTTCGACTCCCTGATAGCACGAGCGCCCCGCATGCCATGCCCGATCATCGAATGACACAAACTGTACGATCTCACCCAAACGAGTAATCAGCACATGTGCTGAGACTTGTAGGTCTTTGATTTCATCAAAATAGGGATGCTGAGTCGGATCTAATTGATTTTGAAAAAACTGCTCAATATAGCCACCACCAAACTGCGCAGGTGGCAAGCTAATATTATGAATCACCACCAAACGAATCAGCGTATTGTCGGGGCGCGGATTAAAGTTTGGCGACGGCACTTTACGCGCCGACGCCAACCAACCGTGCTGAATCGCCAGCATGCTAGACAACCACCAACTACGCAGTCAATTGACGCAAACCACCGACGACAGACTGCAATGCGCGATCAATAATCTGTGGTTTTTCTTCAACGATACGTGCCCGACCTTGGCTGAACTCGACCGCTAACTGCATCTGTGACATCTCAGCG
>JAYXXU010000212.1:0-2068 GCA_036019135.1 Pseudomonadota bacterium
GAGGTTGGCGGGGTGCGCTTTGAGCAAAAAGTACAAGCCTAAATGGCACAAATCGCCTTTCGATCATGTCCATTACTGTCTTGTGCGCAATCAATCACAGATGGATCGGGCGCTGCGCAATTTGCCACCACACTCTTTTAAAGACAATCAGACCACAGCAGAAGTGCTGACGCTTGATGTGCTGGGTGATCGGAAATACTGCTTGCTACAGATCGGCGATACGACCGACTGGCAACCGAGTTTCATCATGCAGGTGCTTGTTCACGAGTCGCTGCACATCTGGCAGACCGTGAAAGATGCGATGCACGAAAGTAACCCATGCCGCGAGTTTGAAGCCTATTCAGTCGAGCTGATTTTTCGGGACATGCTCGACGACTACGACCGCAGCCAAACCTGATTTTTAACATGCCGCCTTAGGGCGGTTTATTTTTGAGGAAGTTTTATGCCAAGCGAAAAACAGATTGAACAGGAAATCCAAGCCAAGGGGTTGACCCGTCCGCGCCTGACACCGCAAGACGTGGATGATGCAATCAAGGATGAGACTTACACCACGCTGCCCAGCGGAAAGGTGATGGTATGTGAGCTGACCTTGCAGAATGGATTCACAGTGCGCGGCGAGGCGGCTGTGGTGAGCAAAGAGAACTTTAATGAAGACATTGGTCGGAAGATCAGCCGAGAGAACGCTCGCAACAAAATCTGGGAACTCGAAGGTTATCTGCTACAGCAGCGTTTGCACGAGGCCAGTCAGATTCCTGTCGATGCCAATTTTATCGGCGGTCTGACATCAGGCGGCACGATTGAGCCGTTGACTGATTCAGACTTTCGCGCCTCAGCCAAGGATTCGGGCTGCTAATAAGCAGCCCTAACCAAACCCAGCCCACTTCGGTGGGCTTTTTCATGGCCGCACGGCGGATGCCAAGCGGTGCAACAGATCGGATGATCTATCAACGGAGTCGGATGACTTATGAAACTTAAACTTGATGAAAACGGCAATGTAGTTTTGCAAGACGGCAAGCCTGTCTATGTGCATGACGATGGCCGCGAAGTGGCATTTGATGCGGCGGCAACGGTGGCAACGATCACGCGCTTAAACGGCGAGTCCAAAACCCACCGCGAACGCGCCGAAGCAGCCGAAGCCAAGGCCAAAGCCTATGAGGGCATTGATGATCCAGCGGCAGCAAAAAAAGCACTGGAAACCATCAAAAACCTTGACGACAAAAAGCTGGTGGATGCTGGCGAAGTCGAACGGATTAAGACCGAAGCGATCAAAGCCGTTGAGGAAAACTTCAAGCCAATCGTTGCCGAGCGCGACCGCCTATTCGGTGAACTGCGCAAAGAAAAGATTGGCGGCAGCTTTGCTCGATCCAAGTTTGTTTCAGACAACCTCACCATCCCCCCAGATTTTGTCGAAGCGCGGTTCGGTAATCATTTCGAACTCGAAGACGGCAAAGTCGTTGCCAAATTCCCCAACGGCGAAAAAATCTTCTCACGGGCGCGTCCTGGTGAATTAGCGGATTTTGACGAAGCGTTGAGCGAACTCGTCGGGCAGTACTCACAGAAAGACCAGATTCTGAAAGGAACTTCTGGCTCTGGCGGTGGTGCTGGTGGCGGCCAAGGCGGTCAGGGTGGTGGTGGCAAAAAATCAATGAAGCGCGGCGATTTTGACGCGCTTGACCCAGCAGCAAAAGCCGCCCATGTGAACAGCGGCGGTGCTATCACTGATTAAAGGAAGCTAATATGGCTAACAATCTTACTGGGCTGATCACCAGTATTTACAACGCTGTAAACGTTGTATCTCGTGAGCAAGTCGGCCTTATCCCCGCTGTATCGTCTGACATGGACTACAGTCGTGCGGCGGTCGGTCAAAAAGTCACATCTCCTGTCGTGGGTGGTGCAACTGCAACCGATATCACACCAGGGGTCACCTCTCCAGATGACGGCGACCAAAATGTTGGTAACGTCGAAATGACCATCACCAGAGCGCGTCGCGTGCCGATTCGCTGGAATGGTGAGGAAAAGCTGGCACTCGACAATAACGGCGCGTCTTACAACGTCATTTTGCGTGACC
>JAYXXU010000213.1:0-2340 GCA_036019135.1 Pseudomonadota bacterium
AAGAAACGGCGAGGATGCGCTAAACGTGGAGCGGTTTCACGGCCATCAAAGCTGTAAACTTGCTGTCCATCAAAATAGACCAAATAGCCACCACCGCCTAGCCCTGATGATTGTGGTTCGACCAGACCTAGCATCCATGCTGCCGCTAAGGCTGCATCTGCCGCAGAGCCGCCTTGTGCCAGCGCAGCTTGGCATGCTTGTGTGGCTAACGGATTGGCTGTCACACAAACGCCACCCACACCTCGCACAGAGGATATCGAGGATTGTATTTCACTGGCTGCTTCTGGCGGAGCAGGCTGATCCGCATGACAGAGTGGGGCAATCACTAAAAAAGCGAGCAGGAATACTGCTCGCTTTGGATATAGATAGGCGATGATGCTGTGCTTAGCCATGTTGCCAGAATCGTATGGGATGGCTCATCAGTGCGCCATCAAGGTAGACTTGATTGCCCAAAAACGCCACCCGTCCCGCAGCAATCCAGCCAATGATACGTGGATACAACTGATGCTCTAGTCGATGTACCGCGAGTTTGAGGCTATCCAGCGTTTCATGTGGTTCGATCAGATGGATCGACTGCGCAATCACTGCTCCTGCATCAAGCTCGGGCGTGACAAAATGCACTGAGCAGCCATGTAGCTGATCCCCACTGTCCAAGACTCGTTGATGCGTATGCAACCCTTTATATGCAGGTAGCAGTGATGGATGGATGTTGAGAATTTGCCCACTATAGCGCGTCACAAAATTGGCCGTGAGGACGCGCATAAAACCTGCCAAAACAATCAAATCCACTTGCCAGCTCTGTAGTGTTTGGATCAACTCATTTTCAAAACTTGCTCGATCTTCGAAGTGCCGATGATCAATGAGACAATAGCGCAAACCAGCCTTTTCGGCACGAACCAAGGCATGGGCATCAGGCTGATTGCTGATCACACCGACAATATCGCCTCGAATCTGCCCTGACTGACAGGCATCAATCAGCGCTTGCAGATTGGAGCCATGCCCAGAGGCTAGTACTGCGATCCTAATCAAACCAACACCACACGGATTTGGTCATCGGCATCTGTGGTTGAGGCTACATCAGCCTCAATCTTGCCCATGATCCACGCTGATTCACCCGCAGCAGTGAGATGAGTGATGGTTTGCTCTGCATCCGCAGCACTGACCACTAGCACCATGCCAACACCACAGTTGAATGTGCGATACATTTCATAGGTATCGACATTGCCTTGTAATTGTAGCCATTTGAATAACGCAGGCCATTGCCATGTTGCAGTATCGACCTGTGCGCGAGTGCCATTTGGGAGAACGCGTGGTAGGTTACCTGGTAGGCCACCACCCGTAATATGCGCCATTGCATGAATGTCAATGTTTTTGGCGAGATCTAGAATCGGTTTGACATAGATTTTGGTCGGGGTCATGACCAGATCAGCAAGTGACTTGCCATCAATATTAAGATCTAAAGGTGCTTGGCGGACATCAATGATTTTTCGGATTAGTGAGTAGCCATTCGAATGTGCGCCGCTTGAGGCCACACCAATCAGCACGTCACCCGCTTGGACTTTGCTGCCATCAATGATGTGGTTGTGTTCAACTACGCCAACACAGAAGCCAGCCAGATCGTAGTCTTCGCCTTCATACATGCCGGGCATTTCGGCAGTTTCACCACCCACGAGTGCGCAGCCTGCTTGCAAGCAGCCCTCACCAATCCCAGTCACGACATTGGCAGCAACATCAACATTCCGAGGCCCTGTGGGGTAGTAGTCAAGAAAAAATAGCGGCTCAGCACCACAAACCAGTAGATCATTGACGCACATCGCGACCAAATCAATCCCAATCGTGTCATGCCGATTGAGTTGTAAGGCCAGCTTGAGCTTGGTGCCGACACCATCTGTACCAGAGACCAGAACAGGCTCTTCATAACCTTTTGGGATTTTGCATAGCGCACCGAATCCGCCGAGACCACCCATCACCTCAGGGCGCATGGTGCGTTTGGCGACTGATTTGATGCGATCAACCAAAAGATCACCAGCTTCAATGTCAACACCAGCGTCTTTATAGGATAGCGATGTATTGGGGATAGGGGTGGGGGTAGGTTGCGTCATAAATCAAGTCTCCGCTTAGACCGCAGATTATAACCAGATTCAACCATTCGACTATGGTATTCGTACAGGAAAATGCGTATGTTGAAGCCGTTTTAACAATCATCTCCGTCGCTTTGGAGGATAAAAAGTGGACGATCCACTGATTCGCCGTCTGATTATACTCGTATTGATTGCTTTTTTCGGTTGGGTGTTGTGGCTGTTACAGCCAATTCTGACGCCATTTATTGCAGCATTTATT
>JAYXXU010000214.1:0-11600 GCA_036019135.1 Pseudomonadota bacterium
GATGATATAGTTCTAGTCCTCGCGCACCCAACCGAATTTCCCCAAATACGCGTAGGTTGTGTCCCACCACAAATTTGTCTTTGAGCCCAGCATACACTTGATAAAAACGCAAGGTCACGCGGCCCGAGCCATCCGACAGTTGCACGGCCAATGAAGGGCGACGGCCAGCAGGATGATCTATTGATTGAATTGTACCTTCAAGCAAGGCACTCATGCCCACACGTAACTCAGCAATCGGCACAATGCGACTGCGATCTTCGTAATCGCGTGGCAAGTGAAACAATAAATCTGCTGCCGTTTTAATATTCAGTTTGGCCAGTAATTGGGCAACAGCTTCGCCCACACCAGACAACTTTCGAATCGGTATACTCATGATGAACAGGATTGAATCATAGGTGGGGCGATATGCATAGTTTGGTGATTGGTATGGGGGATACGGGGCAACGGGTGGCGCAAGGGCTATTGGCTTTGGGGCATCGTGTTACGGGTGTGCGTCGTAGTATACATGCCGTTGCAGGCGTACAGATGTTGGCACAATCGGTACACCAGCTTGATTTGTCCAACATTGCACCTGTTGATCAAGTGTATGTGATCTTAGCACCAGATCAATCTGATGCGGCAGGTTACCAACAGACCTTTTTGCATAGCATTGAACCATTGCGACAAGCACTGTCGGTGCATCCTGTGCAGCGACTGTACTTGATCTCATCGACCAGTGTCTATGCGCAGGATCAGGGTGAATGGGTCGACGAGCAGAGCCCTACTGAGCCTGAGCGCTTTAATGGTTCAGTTTTGTTACAGGCCGAGCGGCATTGGCGGGCATTGTATGCAGATCGTTTAGTGGTGATCAGGCCGAGCGGCATATACAGTGCGCACCGTCGTCGGTTGGTGCGCTGGCTACAGTCTGGGCGACCAGTCGCTACGCAAGCATGGTCAAATCGTATCCATATAGAAGATTTGGCTGGTTTTTTGGTGCATTTGGCCACCCTGACACAAGTCGAGCCGTGTTATATCGCAACAGACGATCAGCCTTGTTATTTAGACCATATCTTGGCAGGGTTGGCTGATCAATTACATCTGCACATGGTGGATCGGATTGAGCAACCTGTCTCTGGTAAGAGATTGTCGAATCAGCAGTTAAAGCAATCAGGCTATGTACTACGTTATGCCAACTGGCAAGCAGGTTATGCAGGGCTGACATTAGGAGCTATTGACGTTTGAGCAACCACCACGGCTCTGAGATTTTTTGAGATGATCAAATGATCCAAGTTGCATCAGGCAGATTTTTGTCATGATGATTGAGGTAGAATCCCGCGCATTGTGGTGTTGCATTCATTGTATCAACAGCAGACACCTCACATTCATGGATGGTAAGGACATAGAGACATGAAAACACGGATTGTAACGCTGATTGCGCTTTCAGCCTTGAGTTGGCACGGCGTGGCATGGGCAAGTGCCAGCCATAAAAAAAATCAAAACGCTCCAAGTGTCTGCGTCTTTGATGTTATGGGACATGCAGGTGAAACCGTTGGACTGCTCCGCGATTTTGCGTTGGATGCCAAAAGCCGAGGGGTCAACCTACAGATTCAAGTGTATCGTGACGAAGGTGAAGCCAAAGAAAATTTTGACACTGGAAAATGCCAAGCGGTTGTCTTACCTGACTTTGGAATTCGAGATTATAACCACTTTGTTAGCTCAATCAGTGCAATAGGTGCTATTCAAACCAATCAACTGGCGCATACCATGATTCGAGCGCTGAGTGCGCCCAAAGCCGCTACACACATGTTGAATCAACAATATGAAGTCGCAGGGATTATTCCAGTAGGCGCGGTTTATGTGATGACCAATGATCGCCGCATGAAGCAGCTCAGCCATGCACAAGGCAAACGGTTTGTAGCACTCAAACAAGATCCTGTGTATGCCCGTATTATCAATGCATTTGGTGCTGTCCCTATTGAGGTTAGTTTGGCCGATTATGGTCGCGTATTTAATGAGGGTGGGGCGGATATTATTGCAGCGCCTGCGATTTTATTTAAACCATTGGAGCTACATAAAGGTATTGGCTCAACGGGCGCAATTGCGCGCTATCCTGTCACCTATATCACGTTAAATATGGTGATCCGACATCAGGCATTTCCAGAGGGCTTTGGGCAACAAAGTCGGACATGGTTTGCAGGACAAGTGCCACGTTTGATGAACACCATTCAGGCACTTGAAAAACAAATTCCAGCCCAACTTTGGATGGATATTTCAGTCGATGAGCAAAATGCTTATGGGCAGCTTTTATTCAGCCTGCGTCGGCGCTTCTTAGATGAAGGTACTTATGATCGTCGCATGCTACAGGCCATTCAACGCACCCAATGCGTGATTGATCCAAAGCATGTGACTTGTGCGCTGAGCAAAGCAACCCCAATTCGATAATGGGGCTGCTTTGCTACGGTTTAAGCTTTTTTAGGGCGGCGCTCTTTTTTCTTGGCCATGGCATGCATCGCGGCTTCGACTTCAGCATCAGTCACAAAAGTCATGTGCTGAAGGGTGTTCAGGGTTTCAAGATTCAGTACCAAGCGTGAGTCTTCTGCCATCCGCTCCAACTGATGGCCAAAATGAATCAATTGCTCGTCATCAATGGTCAAGTATTCGAGCTTGGCCAGTGCATCGACAAAACTCCGAAATAACGCCCGATCAAAGAATTCAGGTGCATCAAACTCATACAGCACCGATAGGCGTTGGCCGAGTAGATGGCTGAGATCTTCGATTTGTTTGGCTGTCATTCGGCCAGAACCTTGCTGAGTGATCAAGGTGAGCGTCATAAAATAACGCTCTAGGCTTTGTTGTACGGGTGCGGCCAGTACGGTCAGTTGACTGTAGGCTTCAGTATTGGGTGCAGGGCTGTAGAGAGTGCCTGTGCCATCATCCAAGACCAATTCTGCCTCAATCAATGCACACAGCTCACGTTCTAAGACATCAGGCAGTTCAGATAGCCCCCACTTGAGGAATAACTCAGCCTGAAGGAAAGGGTACAGCGCATCAATTAGCCCACTGATGTCATCGCGGTGGATTTTGCCGTTGTGGACGATCAGTGATGCAATTAGGGACGATAAAATAAACAAATGCAGGATGTTGTTGCGGAAATAGGTGAGTAATACGCCTTGATCACTTTCAATTGCAATCATATCGCCGAGTAAATGATTGACGTGTTTGATCAGCTTTAATTTGAGACCGTAGGCAATGATTTCTCGCCCAGATAAATTGGTGATTTGAATCCGTGCATCGTAAGGTGCTGCTTGAGCCAAGGCCAAATAGGTGTCGATTTGCTTGATGCACACGTCTTCATCCAGTGCATGTTTAGGTGTGGACAGCAAAACCAAGGACAACAGCGATACGGGCGTAATCACCGCCGCACTATTGATGTTTTTCATCACTTGTTCGGCCAGCTCAGAGATTGCACCTGCTGCTTTAGCGGGCAATGGGTCATCGTTACGGGCAATTCGATGCTGATCGAGCTGATGTTTTTTCAGGGCATCATTCACAAAAACGGGCGCACCAAAACTGACATGCACCTTGCCAAAAATTCGTTCAATCTTGCGCGCTGCACCGATCAAACCAAGAATTGATTCGGCTTCTTTGGGTTTGCCTTGCATTTCGCCCACATAGGTTGAGCCTTCCATCAGGCGTTCATAACCAATATAGGTCGGAATCAATGCGACGGGTTTGCCAGCACCGCGCATTTGGCTATGCACGGTCATGGCGAGCATGCCTGTTTTAGGTGGGAGTAGGCGACCTGAGCGTGATCGGCCACCTTCGATGAAGTATTCAATCGGGGTGTTGCGCGATAGAATGCTGTGTAAGTATTCTTTAAATACGGCGGTATACAGGGCATTGCCTTTGAAGGAACGTCGAATAAAAAAAGCCCCACCACCGCGCAGGATTGAGCCGACAAATGGCATGTTCAGGTTATCGCCCGCGGCGATATACGGCACCATTAGACCACGTCGATAGATCACGAATGACAACAGCAAATAGTCGATATGGCTGCGATGACAGGGCGCGTAGATAATTTCATAGTCTTCAGCCAGCTCACGAATCCCCTGAAAGTGATGCACTTCTACTCCGTCATAGAGCTGTGTCCACAGCCATGTCAGGCCACGCTCTAAAAACCGAATCGCAGAGTAGGAATAGTCAGATAAAATTTCGTCTAAATAGCCGCGCGCCTGCTCATTGACATAATCGGGCAGCAGATTGCTACGAATCACTTCAGCTTGAATCGCGCTTTGAATGCCCGCAGACTGCATCAAGTCATCGACTAGATTACGACGATCTGACAGGTCAGGGCCGAGGACGATTTCGCGTTGGCGGGCGAGATAGTCAGATAGATTACGCACCACATAGGAGGCTGACAGCAGGCCAGGTTGTTGCTGTTGGCCTTGCTCACATAGCTTACGTAATGAGATCGGCTCATGGAATTGCACGTAGGTTTGCCGTCCATGAATCCCGATATTCATCAGCTGGCGAATCGTGCTGGGCGTGCCCCATGAGTCGGCCATCAACAGCTTAAACCAGGAGTCTTCTTTGTCTGGCGCACGTCCCCACAGTACCGTGACAGGCACAAGATCGACATCTAGCATCGGGTTTTGTGCCAGTGCATCAATGAGCCGCACCAAGCGCGGTGGATACACATAAGGTGAGTTGGGTTGGTTTGGGTTTTTGGAGGGCTTGTGTTGTAAAAAAATAATAGATGCTTCTTCGTTGAGTAGATAGCTCTCCATCGGCTCAAGCGGCGAGCGAATGTGTTGTCGACGCGCTTCACCATCGACCAATAACACGTTACTGCGAGAATACTGTTGCAACACATAACAGACAGGGCGCTCGGGATTACTATGCAAATCTACCAGCAATTCTGTGTTGCTAGATTCGGTTGCAGCGACTGTCTCTGGTGTTGCTGCAAGGCGTGGCGTGGCTTCGGATGGCTGAGAATGTAAATTTTGAGGAATCTCTCCCAAGACGTGTGGACTGACCGCCAGATCTAGTAATGCACTGGAAATACGACGATAAGCAGCACTTAAGCTGTTCTTTTTAGACATGATGGCCTCTAACCCCCACATTTCGATTGCCGTTATCATGCCACAAAGCTTAAACAACGCGATGCGGCAGAATGTGTCAATTGCGTGTTGTATGCAAAAAAAAATGCTGTTTTAAGTGGTCTTGTATGATGTTCGGACGGAGCAGGGGCAATTGCTGCATGAGCCGGTGATCGCGCGATGTGGGTCGATAGGATCAAGCTGTACCACAGCACCAATCCGCTTAGATGTTGTATGCTCAGGGTTGTATCGAAAGCGGTGAATAATAGGAACGATGATGAACGTATTAACCCAACAGCTACTGGATGTATTGGATCTAGAGCGGCTTGAACAGGATCTCTTCCGTGGGCAAAGTCACAATTTTGTGGGCAAACGTGTGTTTGGTGGGCAAGTGTTGGGTCAGGCACTCCGAGCAGCGGCACACACCACAGATCGCCCTGCACATTCGTTACATGCGTATTTTTTGTATGGGGGTGATATTGCTGCCCCGATTGTGTATCAGGTTGATCGTCTGCGCGATGGCCGCAGCTTTGCCAGCCGCCAAGTTCGTGCCTTACAGCATGGTAAACTGATTTTTACGGCTTTGATTTCGTTTGCGCCGCTAGAAGACGGCTTGAATTATCAGGCGGATATGCCTGAAGTGCCGCAGCCAGAAGAACTCAAGACTGAGCAAGAGTTAAAGCAAATGATTGCGCCATATTTGCCTGAAACCGTGCGCAAGAATTTTATGCGTGAGCGCCAAATCGAAATGCGCCATATCAATCCAACCAATCCGTTTACACCGCAGCCTGAAGCCCCCAAGCGGGCGCATTGGATGCGGACATTGGATCGACTGCCCGATGATCCAGCTTTGCATCAGGCGATCATTGCGTTTGCATCTGACTATTCACTGATGGGAACAGGCTTGATGCCGCATGGAATTAGCTTTATGACCCCAAATCTACAAGCCGCCAGTTTGGATCATAGTTTGTATTTTCACCGTCCAGCTCGTGCCGATGAGTGGTTGCTCTATGATATGGATGCCACCGTCACCAGCAATGCACGGGGGTTGAATTTTGGGCGGATGTGGCAAAATGGCGAATTGGTGGTCAGTACCAGCCAAGAAGGTTTGATGCGACTGCGGGAAACCGAAGAGCGTTAACATCAAACACATGCATTCAAATTGATGAGATGACTGCACGGTCAGCGAACCGTGCTGCCCAATAGATTCAACTATGGTGTCGGTGGATTCAGCAACGCTTGTTGATGTGTCTCGCTCGTGTATTGCAAACGATCTGCAATGACCCGCGCTAAATCTTGCAGCCCTTGCTGCCGTAACGCCGAAAAAAGCTGGATCGAGAACTCCAAACCCTCTGCTTTAAGCTGCTTTTGTACTGCCAATAGCGTGGCATTGGCTGGCCCGCGATTCAGTTTGTCGGCTTTGGTGAGCAAAATATGTACAAATAGGCCGCGTGATTTTGCCCATTGCAGCATCATTTGGTCAAAATCTTTCAGCGGATGGCGAATGTCCATCAACAAAACCAAGCCAGTGAGGCTCTGGCGCGCAATCAAATAGCGCTCTAACTCTTTTTGCCAAATCAGCTTCATGGCTTCAGGCACGGCAGCATAGCCATAGCCAGGTAAATCCACTAAGCGGCGTTGGTCATCGCCCATCGCAAAGAAGTTGATCATCTGGGTTCGCCCTGGTGTCTTGGACGCACGTGCCAGTTGTTTTTGTCCAGTCAGTGCATTGATTGCACTAGACTTTCCAGCATTGGAGCGTCCCGCAAAAGCAATCTCAAATCCACTGTCGGCAGGGCAGAGACTGAGCTTGGGGGCACTGGTTAAAAACTGCGTGGTCTTGAGCCAAGTGAGCAGGGTTCTACCCGACAACAAGAGCTGTGTGGGTGGATTAAGTGGTGTCGCAACGGGGTGCGCGTGCGCATCAGCGGGCTGTTGGTCGAGGTCTTCGGGGAGCTGGGTCATGTTCGATGCTTGTTCATGGATTCTTCTATAGTATAAAGCTATTAAAGTTTGATGCACTTGACGATATAATGTTGCTTGCTTGTGCAAACACTTGCACGCTACGCAGTTTGCCCTAATATCTGGCATAATGCCCCAGTCTCTGGGTCAGAATTGCCCGAATGGAGCGAAAATATATGAAGACGATGCTCAGCAAAATCATCATCGCCAGCGTGCTGATGGGCGGAATGCTCAGCAGTGTGCAAGCTAACGTAAACGAGCTGTATAAACAGTCTTGTGCAACGTGTCACGCCGCAGGGGTATTGGGTGCGCCGAAATCTGGCGACAAAGCCGCTTGGGCGAAGCTCATGCAAAAAGGCATGCCTGCACTGGTGCAAAGCACCAAAAACGGCTATAAAAACATGCCTGCTCGTGGTCTTTGTGACAGTTGTACAGATGCTGACTATGCCGCGCTAATTGGGCTGATGTCGAAGTAAGCCAACCGCCGCCATACTTCGATCACAATCAAGCGCACCGGATTTTTGTGAAAACCGATTGGGATGCTGTGTTATGAAAAAACTGATTGCTGCCGCCTTTGCACTGACCAGCGTTGCTGCGGTGCAGGCTGCCGTTAATATGCCTGCTGGAGATGTTGCAGCGGGTCAGTCCGCCTCTGCGGTCTGTGCAGCGTGTCATGGCGCAGATGGGAATAGCGCTTCTGCTGAATTTCCACGTTTGGCGGGTCAAAATGCCAAATATATTTATAAGCAACTGATGGATTATAAATCAGGCCATCGTGACAACGCGATTATGAAGGCACAGGTTGCTGCTCTCAGTCCAAAACAAATGGCTGATTTGGCTGCTTATTTTTCATCTCGTCGTTCGGGCGTCAGTCTGGCAGATCCTGTGACGGTTGCTGCTGGTGAAAAACTGTATCGTGGTGGCGATGCCACGCGTGGCATTGTGCCTTGCTCAGGTTGTCACAGCCCTGATGGCCGAGGCAATGCACTGGCTGCGTTTCCACGTTTGGGTGGTCAGCATGCCAGCTATGTAAAAGCGCAGCTACAAGCCTTTCGCTCAGCAGGTCGTCATGATGCGACAGGCACTAAACGTGGCAATGATGCAGCCAAAGCAGGCGATACAGGCATGATGCAGATGGTCGCAAGTCGCCTGTCTGATGAAGATATCGAAGTACTGTCGAATTTTATTTCTGGTTTGCATTAATGCATTGATACAGACGGACAAAGCCCCGATGATCGGGGCTTTGTTGTTTTAGATGGTTTTTTGAAGGTGAGACATGACATGCTGCTCGCTTATGAGTAGCATGATCACTTTGTTCAATGCTGATTTCAGGATAAACCCATGAATCCTGCCCTTTTATCGCGTATCCCCGCTGCCTTGGTGGCGTTTTTGATGGTGTTGTTGCTGTCCAGTTGGTTTGCGCCTGGTGGGGACAGCACACGGCTACAACAGATTGATTTTTGGTTGATCTGGCTAGTATGTATGCTGTTGTTGGCCTTGCCGTTAACTCTGCTTGAAACCGCGTTGGCTCGCCGTAGCCAAACCGCCCCGCTACAGGCAATTGTACAATTGACGCGTGAGGCTGATGTCAGACCTGCATGGCGGTTGGTGGGATGGTTGGCAGTTGGGGTGATGGCCATCATGGCGGGGGGGATGGCGCACCAGTCTGCGCGCTATTTTGACATGATTGAAATGACCCAAGCATGGTCAGTACCACTTTGGGTCTGGGCAGTGCTGATGCCGATGGTGGCAGTCGGGTTGTCTTGGATTCCCCGTATTGGAGTCTGGCTGGGTGCGATTGTCGCGCTGATGGCGATTGAGCTCAGCACCTTTGCGCAAGGTGTCGGGCATTGGGCTTGGACAGATTTTTCATTGGCAGAATGGTCTTCTGCGGTGATCTTGGCGTTGGTAGCCAGTGGTCTCGGCATGGGGCTGTATTGGCAATCGGCCGTATTGCAGCCGACCAGTGAGCGTGCCAGTTTGCAGGCGTTGCCGATTTGGGGCGCACAGGTGATTGGCGGTGTGTTGTTTGCCTTGGCGCAAGGAGTACATGGCAATTTAGCGACGTTATTGTATGCCATTGCGTTGCTGTGTGGGGCAGGCTACTTGATTGCGATGGTCAGAGTGCAGCTTGTTGCGCGTGGTTTATCTGTGGCAGCTCAGTGGGGTTTGCTCGCGATCTGTTTGGTGGTGTGGATTTTGCCTTGGTCGTTGACTTGGGCAAAGATTGCCAGTGGGATGGGGCTGCTGGTGTGTTTGGTTTACGCAGTATTCAGCGGTTGGCATATGAAAATTAGTCACTTGCGTAAGGCACTGAATTTTAGCCATGAAGCAACTTATAATTTGTGGCGTGTTGCCATGCGAATTTTGATTCCATTGGCTGTCATTGCAGCGCTGGTGGGATTGGTTGGGCAAGTGGTGCAGCTCTGGTTTTTTAACCATTAAGGAGCATTGAGGTGACAACAAGCATCGCGGTCAGTGTGGTTTATGTGGATGCTGAGCAACAGGTACGGCTGACACTGAATGTCGATACAGACACAACGGTGTGGCAGGTGATTCAACAATCAGGCGTGCTGACGCAATTGGGTTTGAGTTGGCCGATGCCTGTAGGGATCTTTGGTCAGCGAGTGGAGCAGCCTGAGCAACACGTCGTGTGTGCAGGGGATCGGGTCGAATTGTATCGTCCACTGACCCGCGATCCAAAAGATGTTCGGCGACAACGCGCCGAACGATATCCAGTGGGTCGCCGCCAACCGCGCCGTCCAATCCGCACTTGAGGTTAGGTTCGGGAGCGCGGCGAGTAATCCGCCGTGACTACAATCTCGGAGCATTTAACAGCGGATCTTTGCTGGCGGGCAGGCCTTGTTGGCTGGCAGGAATGCTGGGCTGACCTTCAATTTGCTCGAGGATGCCCTGTGCATTAAACACCAGACGCAGGCGCTGACCTTGAGCAGCGGGGATTTTTTCTTTACGCGCATAGGTGCCAGGCGTGTAATGATAGATGTAGTCCCATTGGTTTGGGTTGAGGGTGTCGGTTAGCGAAGGACTGCCTAAAAAGTACCGAACCTGTTGTTGGGTCATGCCCACTTGAACCTGACTCACTTGATTCTGTGTGAGCGGTGAACCTTGCGGTATGTCAATTTTGTAGACACCCATCAATGAGCAGCCAGACAGCACAGCTGTGGCCACAAGGGTCAGCATGATCTTTTGCATTTTGCTACACTATCTCCCCGAATATCGGTGCATGTGCTTCGAGAGATGATCATACTGCATCTTGCGATGACTTGCCCATGATATGTGTTGTCATTCTTAGCCCCACGTTACGGACTGTGAGAGCGTTCTTATGCCCATCACCAATCAAGATCTGCGTAAAGCAGGTTTGAAAGTGACCCTGCCACGCATCAAAATTCTGGAGCTGCTTGAAAACTCAACAGACCATCATTTAAGCGCGGAGGATATTTATAAGACCTTGCTAGAGCAAGGCGAAGATGTTGGCCTTGCGACAGTCTATCGCGTGCTGACACAGTTTGAGGCTGCAGGAATTATTGAGCGTCACCATTTTGAAAACAATCATTCTGTCTTCGAAATCATGCAGGATGATCATCACGATCATATTGTGTGTCAAGATTGTGGACGGGTGGTTGAGTTTACCAATGATGTGATTGAGGCTGAACAAAAGCGAGTTGCAGCTGAGCATGGCTTTGATTTGACAGGCCATTCGCTAAACTTGTATGGTCATTGTAATAAACCTGCCTGCAAAGATGCAGGTCGTCGCAAATAGTTCGCCTCACGAAACGTTGGGCTTTCATCGCCCAACGGTGTGATAGATTAGGAATAATCGTATTAGCAGGACGATTATTCGTTCTCTTCGATCGTTAAGCCACGTGTTGCTTGATCCAAGTAGCGAGTATCTGCATTTGCACCGAGTTTGATCATCAAGCGCAGATCATTAGGTGCATCCGCGTGCTTGATCGCGTCCTCATAGCTGATTTCACCTGCCAAATACAGGTCATACAAGGCTTGGTCAAAGGTCTGCATGCCCAACTCGCGTGAGCGACGCATTACGCCTTTGATCTCGTGAATTTCGCCTTTACGAATATAGTCAGAGACCAGCGGTGTATTAATCAGTACTTCAATACAGGCGCGCCGTGACTTTCCATCTGGCGTGGCGACCAGTTGCTGTGCCACGATGCCTTTGAGGTTTAGCGACAAATCCATGTACAGTTGGCTATGCCGATCCGCTTCAAAGAAGTGAATAATCCGATCAAGGGCTTGGTTGGCGTTGTTGGCGTGCAGCGTGGCCAGTACCAAATGTCCTGTTTCTGCGAAGGCAATCGCATAATCCATGACTTCGCGTGTCCGAATCTCCCCGATCAAAATCACATCTGGTGCTTGGCGTAGGGTATTTTTGAGTGCCACTTCAAATGATACGGTATCAATGCCTACTTCGACATGATGCGTGAGCTCGCCTCCATGTTCCTGATCATCACCCTTTTCTTCATCCCAGTGTACATGTGGTACGTGTCGAATAATTTCTTGCATACTGACTCACTCAATCCA
>JAYXXU010000215.1:0-4328 GCA_036019135.1 Pseudomonadota bacterium
GTGGCGCGGTTTGATGCTGAAGGGGATGGCTTAAAGTCGATCAATTTTGTGTCTGCGTATGATTTGTTTGGCACGATGGGTCAATCCTCGGCGACGTTTACGGGCAGCCTGACGGTGATCCATCGAGACTTTCACTTGCAACCGATGATTTTTGGGGTTAATCAAGGCGAGGCTTTTTATAAAATCAATACGACGACTGGCGGTATTGAGGGCAATGCGACGAATTTGCAGGTTGCCAAATTTTTTCATGTGAATAGCACCGATTATGTGATGAATTATGGGGTGTCACATGCTGGTTATACCGATGAAGTGCCGTTGGGTGATCAGGCGTATTTGTATGTGTCACCCACTCAAACCACATGGATGAAGGATCTGGCACTCTATAATCCTTTGGTCAGTCAGATTGTGGTGGCAGGATCACATGATGCAGGGATGTGGGAGATTGACCCGCAGGCGTTGGCTGATACTCAGTTGATTTTGGATATTATTGGTTTTATTCCGTTGATTGGCTGGATCGTCAATTTGGTAGGGTCGGCGGCGATTCCGACTATCATGTATAACTTGGCGGTGACACAAAAAGATCAACCGCAAGATCTATTGCGCATGGGTGTACGGCATTTTGATTTTAGGCCAGCCAAGGTGATGTTGCTCAATAACAAAGTGACGCATGTGCATGGCCCAATCCCTGGTGGGATGTTTCAGACCTTCTTGGAGCAAGTAAATAGCTTTTTGCTGGCCAATCCCAGTGAAGCGGTGTTTGTTGAGGTCAAGGCCAGTGGGATTGTGGAGTCGATTGCTACACCACTGACATTGAGTGAGGTAGAGGATTTTTTAAATACGTATGTTTCATCGCAGGTTGGATATACGGTGTATCAGGGTAGCGATGTTTCGACCATGAACCAGCAGCGTTGGAATGATCTGTTGACCACAGGGCGTGTGGTGGTGATGTTCCATCCCAGCAGTATGAGTAGTTATAGCGATGATAAATATACATGGTCAATGACAGATCCTAGTGCAGTTGAGGGGGCGGTGATGAATGCACTGTGGCAGTTGGATGCGCAGCAGTTTAATAGCATTCAATGCCAAGATACGGCTTCGGGATATTTTGCGGCACATTGGTCTGATTTTGTGACACATACGTCATGGATTAATGATGTGGGATTGTCAGGGACGGGGAGTTTGTTGGCGGATACCAAGGCGGTATTTGATCAGCGTTTGTATGCGCGTTTATCCTCGGGTGAGGGGCAGGCGGGGTTCAATGCGCGGTTGGGCTTTGCGACGATGATTAATGATTTTGTGGATATTGCTCTGGTGGATCTGGCCGCATCATTGACCAGTACGCGGACGGGCTATCGAGTCTGTCATATGGGCGGCGGTGGAGGGACTGCGTTTGCGGCGATGCCTGTCGATCAGATTTATAGCTTGCAGTTCAGTAGTGGCAGTATTGTCGATGCAGTGATCATTAATGGCGTACGACATGGTGGCAATGGTGGTGCTGTCGGCACACAGGTGGATTTGCGCGGCACGACGATTACGGCCATCCATTATGCGGCTGGTGTCTACGCAGGGGCGTTGGTATTGGCGTATATTTCATTGCAGTTGAGTAATGGACAGATCGTCAGTGCGGGGAATATCTCAGGCAATCCCACTGTGACGCTCGAACAAGGTCGAGACTATACCAGTGTGTTGTCGATTGGTGGATCATCGGGCAGTGCCTTGGATCAGTTGGCTGTGCTATTACAACTGCCACCAATCCCAGCACATCCGATTGGTGGCGATGGTGGCAGCCCATTTGCCATTGTTCCCACAAGTCAGATCAGTAGTTTGCAGTTTGCAGGTGGTGCGATTATTGATGCAGTGATCATCAATGGCACACGACATGGCGGTACTGGTGGCACGATGAGTCATACCTTAGATGTAACTCAGCATGCGATTAGTCAGTTGAATTATGTGGTCAGGCAGTATCAGGGCTATACGGTGCTGGGTTATATCCAAGTGACGCTCTCCAATGGTGACAGCCTATCCGCAGGTGAGCCCCCGTATGCACAAGAGACATTGATTCAGTTGCGACAAGGCCACGAGTTCAGTCAGATCAATGGGATTGGTGGTCAAGCGGGGACATATCTGGATCAGTTGTTACTCCAAATGACCTATCCCAGCTAACTGCTAGAACGTACTACAAACCGCCCTAATCGTGGTGTTGGGGCGGTTTTAAGCTGGCGTGATGGGTTCAATGGCTTGTAGCACATTCAACCTGCAAAAAATGATAGCCCTCTGGTGAGACTTCACGTCCCAAGACGTGTAGATCAATCTGATGGCTAAAATTCGGCATCCACAGCATACAGGTGTGGTATTCGCCATTTTCACCACAGGCATCTGCACCACGTTCAACCAGACTGTGTACGACCGCAGGATTCAGGATTTCACCTAATAGATCCGCACAATCAGCACGCGCTGAGACAATCATGGTTTGCATGCCCAGCTCGAACATTTCTTCAACCAGACGCAATCGGTCTTGCTGCCAGAGTGGCAGATGAGCCGATAAGCCGATTTGAGTGCACACACGCTCTTCCCAGATTCGATGGTCATCCAGATCAATATCCCCAAATACAACCTGTGTTGCAGCCGTTTGGTCTGCCAACTGCCGTGCTTTGGCTGTCCATTCAGCTTCATAACCTGACCATGTCGCAACACCACATACCAGCGGTAGACCCAGTGCAGCGGCCTGTGCCTGTAAGATGGTCGGCGGCAGGCCATGCGAGCGTGAGCGTTCGCCAGACTCGGCCAGCATGGTCAATAAACCAGTGGGTTGTCCACCTGCTTGGCTGGCACGCCATAAGGCAAGCGCGCTGTCCTTGCCACCACTCCAACTGGTCAAAAAACGGGTGGCAGGTGGTTGTGTCAATATAGGCATCAGAATCTCAGTGCATCATGTCAGTGGGCAGGGGAACACAGTATACTGCTAGGTGACTGATTGGATACTTGATCTCCTGATGCAACAGCCCGTTTCTCCCAAAACAGACATGTCTCAAGCCACCACCCCAAAAACCTGTACGCGTTGTGAGGCAACCTTTAGCTGCTCAGGCTGTCAGGGTGGTGCGTGTTGGTGTATGCAGTATCCGCCGATTTTTAGTTGTACTGACCCCAATGCGGATTGTGTGTGCCCCGCTTGTATGACCGCCCAGACCCAAGCACATATTGCTGCCACGATTGATACGTGTTCTGTACATCAATATGCGCCCGCTCAAGCATTGGCCTGTCAACATTTGCCGTTGATTGAAGGATTAGACTATCAAATCGAGTCAGGGCGTTGGGTGCTGTCACGCTGGTATTTGCTCAAGCGTGGCGAATGTTGTGGCAATGCTTGTCGCAATTGTCCCTATGGGCATCGGGCTGTGCCAAGTGCGTCTCAATGACTTGAAACGGTCAAAAAAACGACGCAATTCTGTCATCTGTGCCGATTAGCATGATCGGCAAGATATCGTCAGAGTTCTTCAGATGAACGCTAAACAACCTCGTTCAAGCCAAATTTTAAAGTTCAAAACCAAATCAGCCAAAGCAAAATCCAAATCTGTACGCACCAGTCAACGTGCGCCCAAGCTCGAATGCCAAATTGCCAAAGACGCCACAGCGATCCTTGAAGTACAGCAATTTCGTGCCAAAGTATTTGGTGCGGCCTATCAAATTGAGTTCGCAGATGGGATTGACCACGATCCGTTTGACCAATACAGCATTCATGTGTTGGTGCGCGATACCCAGACCCAAAAAATCATTGCCTGTACACGAGTCATTACCCCAGAGGCCAAGCAGAAACTCGGCGCTTATTACTCTGAGTCAGAGTTTCAGTTAGATGACTATTTGCAGGATAAAAAAGACGTTTATGAAATTGGTCGAACTTGTGTAGATGAAGCCTATCGCGGTGGCAATGCGTTACCCGTCTTGTGGATGGGCATGGTGCCACTGATCGTTGAACAGCTCAAGGCCAAGCACCTGATCGGGACGGTGAGCGTGAACCTCAATGCCGCAGCCGCCAAGATTGTCGCAACCGAAGGGTACTTACAGCATAAAGCCAAATGCCAGAAGTTCAGCAGCTTAGCGCCTTTTGATTTGTCAGCGTATTTGGGGCAACAAGAGGCCTTGTTCGGGGATATTTGGCTCAATCCATCCGAAGCGGTCAAAGAGGCTCACAAGGCTAGATCACCGCTGTACAATAAAAAACAAGTCCCCTCATTGATCAAAAAATATCGTCGTGTCGGTGCGGTATTTTCGGAGCAGGGCTATTTTGATCAAGCGTTTAACTGTGTGGATTATTTTGTTGCGATCAAAGT
>JAYXXU010000216.1:0-2121 GCA_036019135.1 Pseudomonadota bacterium
GGCATGGCGTGGTGATGACGGCGCTCAAGTCGTGGTCGGGCAAGGGAGATGACATCTTTGTCACGACTCAGGCGGCACTCGATGAGTGTATCGACGGCGAATACGGCCTGATGTACTACGACGCCGACGGATTGGGCGCAGGCGTGCGTGGTGATGCGCGGGTGATCAATGAGCGGCACGCCAAGCAGGGTATAGCGGCAATCAAAGTAGATCCTTTTGCGGGTTCTGCTGCGGTTTTTGAGCCAGAAAAAGAGATGGTCAAAGGTCGCAAGAACAAAGACTTTTTTTCGAACCTCAAGGCTCAGTCTTGGTGGATGCTCAGGATGCGCTTTCAAAACACCTTCCGCGCGATCAATGACATAGAGTATGACCCAGAAATGATCATCTCTATACCGTCTGATCTGCCAGAGCGGGCGCAGCTTATGGTTGAGCTGTCTCAGCCAACGTACACAAAAAACGGATCGGGCAAGATTGTCGTGGACAAGCAGCCCGATAGCGCTAAGTCGCCAAACCGTGCTGACTCAGTGATGATCTGCTACAGCCCATTGGTTCGCAGACCTCAAGCTTTTGCAACTGGCGGCAATCGAACATTCTAGGACTTTCAATCATGGCAAAAAAAGACAAGGCGCAAAAGGCAGCGTCAGGCGGAGCTTTGTCGTCGCACGTTGCTGTTAGTCAGTTGATCACGTTTTTAACCCGTATGCCTGAGCTTGATGAGACGCTACGCAAGGCTGGTATCTCGCGTCACAAGCTGCGTACGCTGCTGACAGACGACGAGATATATCAAGCGTGTGAGACTCGGTTTGATGCACTCAATGGCGTGCCGATCAAGCTAGAGCCAAGTGAGGGTGACGCGGCGGACTTTTTGTTTGCACAAATCGAAAAGCACATGGACGCGATCACCAGCACTGCATTCGAGGGGCGTTTGTTTGGCTATGCAGTGGCTGAGTTTGTGGCGGACGTGGATGATCAAAACCGCATCGGCTGTGGCTGGTTTGGCCTAAAGCCAATGCAATGGTTTGAGCCAAGGCCAGACGGCACGCTGCGTTACTTTCCAGACAACGGTCGGTCGAGCATGGACGGACTGCCAGTCGATCAGGATAGTAAATTTTGCTTGATCCGCTGCAAGGCAACTTGGGAGCGGCCACACGGCGAAGCATTGCTATCACGTCTGTACTGGCCTTGGTACTTTCGGACGCATGGCTGGCAGTTCTGGGCAAAGTTTCTTGAGCGGTTCGGTTCGCCGATCTTGGTGGGCGAGGCGGAAGATACAAAGCAAATGGTCGAAGCCTTGCTTGCTGCGCACGGTTCGGCGGCACTTGGTGTGCCGATTGATAGCAAGGTAACCGCAATTGGTGCAGGTAGTGGCAACAGTAACGCGTTTGAAGCGTTTGAGTCGGCATTGCTGCGGCGCATCCAAAAAGTGGTGCTCGGTCAGACGCTCACCAGCGGTACGGATGGTGGGTCAGGCAATCGGGCGCTGGGCAACGTGCATAACGACGTGCGCATGGATAAGCGCAACAGTGACTTAAAGCTGGTGCAACAGGCTGCTCAGTTGTTTGTCGATGTGCTGTGTCACTGGAATGGCTGGGAGCGTCACGTTGTCAGCTTTGGTGATGAGCGCGGACTCGAAGAAGCACGGGCAAAGCGTGACAAAGACTTGCATGAGATCGGTGTGCGGTTTACCCGAAAGTATCTCGAAGATGAGTATAACTTGCGCGCCGAGGATTTTGAGATCGAAGCAGTGGCCGACAATCGTGCCAGTACGCCAGTGCAAGCATCGCTACCAACCAATCGCGCCCTGACCTTTGCTGATGACGGCACACAGTTTACGCCTGAGCAACAAGAGGTCGAAACGCTGGCAGATGACACGCTAGAGCGCAACAACACGCCAATTCCACGCGCTGCGATCTTTGCTGCTATCGACGCGGCAGAGGATGAGGCAGATATGGCTAAGCGCTTGATGCGGTTGATTGAGCAGTACGGGCAGTCAGGGCAATTTGCTGATGAGATGGCAGGCGCATTGTTTGTCGCTGAGGTCATGGGCTATGTGCATAGTGAGCTAGGCAAATGATCGGCGACTTTATCAAAGCGTTTGTCTATGCGCTTGCTAATAAAGTC
>JAYXXU010000217.1:0-7685 GCA_036019135.1 Pseudomonadota bacterium
GCGTAAGTGATGAATATGCACTTCTAAACTATTGCTTTCGATTTCAATGCCATCGCTCAATAGCACCTGCTCCAAGCGATCACGGGTCATCACTTGCCCAGCATGCTCTAATAACACATGCAACAAGCGAAATTCTTGTTTGGACAAATGCAGCCCCTGCTGCTGATACTCGACTCGATGCGACACCGGATCAAGGCTAAGTGCACCCAAACTGAGCTTGGGTTGCGCCCGTCCTTGCCCACGTCGAATCAACGCACAGAGTCGCGCTAATAATTCACCCAAATCAAATGGCTTTAACACATAGTCATCCGCACCTAAATCCAACCCGCGAATCCGATCTGATAATTGGTCTCGTGCCGTCAGCATCAGCACCGGAATATCAAACTGCTCATTGCGAATAATTTTGAGCAACTCAAAACCCGACAGCTTTGGCAAACCGACATCTAAAATCAGCAGGTCATAGGCATGCTGCCTTAGGCTGTGCCGCAGCCGCTCACCGTCTTTATGCCAATCGGCCAAAGCACCGTGCTGCAACAACACCTCATGCAAGGATTCACCCAGCATTAAATCATCTTCAATCAATAAGATGCGTTGTCCAATTAATCGACGATCCATGTCCGCTCCACGACTTGATCCACAGGATGCTCATTGGCTTGCTCTGCCAAAAAATCTGCCGCACCAGCCCCTTGTAACATCGCCAAGGTCGCCAGCATCCCCGCTTGCGTGCAAGTCGCGGCTTGTACCGTCAGTGAACGCGGTACATCCACGACCGGCCAGCCAGTTTTTGGATTGAGAATATGTCCATAACGCACGCCGTCTTTAAATAGGTAGCGCTTGGCATCGCCACTGGTCGCCAATGCCGCATCGCCCAACTCGACCACTGTGACCGCACTGCCCGCCTGATCGGGCTGCTCAATCCCAACCTGCCACGCTTGGCCATTTTGACGCACGCCGCTGCTCTGCCAACTTTGAGCGCGTAAATCCCCGCCAAAATTGATTAAAAATGCGCCAGAGAACTCGTTTTTTACCCAGTCAAAACAGCGATCTACCGCATATTCTTTACCAATTCCACCCAAATCAAGCTGCATGCCCTGTGGCAGAACAATCCTGCCTTCTGCTCCCGACCAGTCGACTTTTGACCAACCAATCTGTGGAAGTAACGCCGCCACAGCATCCGCCGTCGGCAATCGGTCACTGCCGTCAAAGCGCCAAACTTGGCGTAATACCCCAGAAGTAATATCAAACAAGCCATCAGAAAGCTGATAGAGCAAATCGGCAAAGTTCAGCAACCGCGTAGTTTCGGCATCGACCTGCACCGCTTGGCCAGCCTGTTGCTGAATCTGACTGATCACGCTATCAGCGCGGTAGCGGCTATATTTGGCTTCAATCCGACGGCATTCCGCAGCAACACCACTCAACACCCTTGCCGCCAACTGAAAATCATCAGTTTCCAGCAGCACCTGACAATCACTCGCCATCGCTGCAAACTGCCCGACCATCAGGTTTTGTTGTTGTTCAAGCTTCAACGTCCTGCCCCATCAAAAAAACCCACCGACAGGCTAACCCATCGGCAGGAGAGGTAAAATCATCAAACTACAGCGGCTTGATTACCATTTAAACTGATAACCCAACTGTACCCAAGTGGCAGATAAATCAGGCTGGAGGATCTGATTGCTTAATTGCCCGCCGATGGTTTTCACGTCTTGCGCTTGCTGCTCGTATTGCTCAACTCGCAAGGTCAATTCGCGATCTTTTGGCAACTGCATACCAAACTTCACCCCATAGGTCACCGCATCAAATGCACCCAAACGCGAATCTGCCGACGCATGCTCAACCAACGCCTGCACACCGCTGGCCGATACATTGACCTCACGGCCTTGTTGCAAGTACGAATGATAAAAATCTGCGGCGTTTTGGCTGTAATAGCGCAAATGCGGCTCGACATAATAGCGCTGATCAGCAAAATGATAACGGTATTTTGCATCGAGCGTATGCGATTGAATGCCCCAATCATCACTGGTAAACCGATACGAGGTTTCCAACACATCGCCACGATCAAAACCGTATTTTAGACCGCTATAAATACTATGACGAGTACGCGAATCTGGCCGACTTTCAAACAGATACACGCCGCGATTCGGAGCAGTCGGCTCAGTCAGCAGATTGCCACTGGCATCAACCGCGCTCAGCACCTTGTACGGATCGCTTTGGTAGCCACTCATCATCGAAGCAGAATAATTCAGTTGCAACACGGCATGCCGGTTCAACACTTGAGTCACCCCAAGCAACACATCGGTCACAGTTTTGTTGTCGCTGCCGTCTTTTTGTTGGCTGAACATCGACGTTAACGGCTTCGGTGCGCCGCCTACCGGATCAATCTGATCCAGCTCAAACGACAGTCCCGCTGACAGCGTAGTATTGTTTTGATTAAAGTCTTTGGCTAGGCTTGCGCTCGCCCCTGCCGACATAAAATCATACTCTTTCGACAGATTACCGCCGACGTTCAAGGTCAAATCCTGCGCAACCGGCTGCTGCCAATTGGCGGACAGCGCCACCCGCGTGTCTTTAAACTCAGTGTCTAACGGCAGCTCACCGGCTGGCGTGGTGTAGCTGTTATTGCCGGATGCACTGGTAAAGGTCTGTGGCACACTGGCACTGGTCGCGCCATTCGGTGATGCACCGGTCAGCGAATCAATCACCAACTTACCGGTAAAAATACGCTGATCGCCAAAATCTTTTTGCACTCGAACCGATGGCTCAGTCGCTTGGACTCGATTGTCAGCTTCTTGGTACAGCATCACCGCGCTATCGACCAACCAACCGTGCTCAACGATCTGAGACCAATTAAAACCTGACTCCGGTTGTGTGCTGGCAGCACTGTTTTCAGTGGTTGCCGCGTGACTCTGGGTTGCGCCAAGCAAAAAAACTGATGCGTGTGCCAATGCTAATGCGATACGCTTATGCTGCTGTGTAGCAGATTTTTGCGTGCGCGTTTCTTGATGATTTAGTTGCATCCGCAGCCACCTCCGCCAAAACCACGACCGCCACTGGCCGCGTCTTTACTAAAATAAATATGCTCGTCATAGGCGCTGTCGAGCGGCGCAGCATCGAGTTGCATGTTGGGGCGTGCCAGAATATCGCGCTCCCACGGCTGTACGCCGCGTGACTGCATGGAGGTCGGCAAACTACTGCACGCACTGAGCATACCGACGGCCAAGGTCAGTACGCCGCATCGAAGCAGCGCTTGAACAACAGATCTTTTCATTACAATTGACTCCTAAGTCATTTGGTTTTTGTGCTACCGCTGAAACAATCTGCGGATAAAACAAAGACCGGTTACTCACTGCTCGCGGCTGTTCACTGGCTCGCAGTTAGTTACGGCTGTACACGTAATAAACGAACCAACTCTGCTTCGTAGCTGGCTTGTTTGGCTTGGAAAAATCCCTGATGTTTGGCAGCGGGCTTACCGTCACGCCCGAGGACAAATGAGGACGGCATGCCTTGCACGTTAAATTGTTTGGCCAAGCGGCCTTCGGGATCGTAACGGATGGCAAAATTGGCTGGATGTGCTTGCAAGAATGCGGCGGCTTTGGCTGGTTCACGATCAACGTTGACGGCAATAATCACCAATCCTTGATCGGCGTATTTTTGTTGCATCGCTTGCATCCATGGAAACGACTGGCGGCACGGTTCACACCAACTCGCCCAAAAATCCACCAACACCACTCTGCCCTGATAGGCTGCCCAATCAATCGTACTGGCGGCTGCGGCACTGGGCGGACTGGAGGCGATTCGATTGGTACTCGTACTGGCACGATTGTCTGCTGCCCAAGCGCCTTGTGCGCCAGACAATAACAACGCAGCGCTGAGCCCGTAGATCGCGGCTTTTAGGTTTTGCATCACGGACGCACCTATTTCAATCTGATGTAAAACAGCTTAGACAACCAACCTTAACGTAAGCTTAAGACTCGGCGACGGGATGTTTTTCAGATGATTTCAATCAAGATGCAGATTCAAAGGTCGTGTTAAGACTTCTTTAAGGTATCAAGCCGGCTTGTACTTTAGGCTTAGCCAGATTGATTGATCTGGATATTTGCTGCCCATGTGGTCTACTCCTACGCCCCGCCGCCAAAACCGCCGTGATGACCTCTATCATTGCCACCGCGTTATGGCATTGGCGCTCGTCATCGGCTTGACGCAAGTCGTTTCAGCCGCACCTGCGATGCCGGATTTTAGCCAGATCGAAACTGCCGCTGATGAGGAGTTTTTGCCAGTCGAACAAGCCTTTCAACTTGAAGTGACTGCAATTGATGGAGAAGCCGCCAGCCAACTGACATGGCACATCGCTGACGGCTATAGCCTATATAAAAGCCGGATTAAAGTTTTAGAAAGCTTTCCAGCAAGCACGATAAAAACACTACAATTTCAAGGAACACCGGTCTGGAAACAAGATCCAAACTTCGGCAAAGTCGAAGTCTTTCACCAGCAAGTCTCCAGCACACTGGCCTTGACAGGTGCGCCACAACCCACCGTCGACAACGTTAACGTTATTTTAGAATATCAAGGCTGTGCAGATACTGGCTTATGCTTCCCGCCCGTTCAAACCGAAATCCTCGTGCCCAGCCATCCCGATCTGCTGTTTGCCACTGAACCGCCCAGCACACAACTCCAACAACGCCAAGCGACCGTTGAGACAGTGAGCGCGCAAAGCAGCAGCAATCACCTAGTCCTCATTGAACGCACCAGCAGCCCTAGCGCAAGTCAAGCTGATGGCTTGGCTGGTTTTTTAGCTGATGCAAGCCTGCCACTGATGCTGCTGACCTTATTGGTGTTGGGGATTGGCTTGGCATTTACCCCGTGCGTGTTTCCGATGATGCCGATTTTATCTGGTCTGATTGCTGGTGAGCAGCGTGAAAAACTCAGCGGCTGGCGTGGCTTCCAGTTGTCATTGGCCTATGTACTGGGCATGGCGACCACCTATGCCGCACTAGGCACGCTGATGGGCTATTTTGGCGCACGCGCGAATCTACAGCTTTGGTTACAGCAGCCTGTTGTTTTGGTAGCTTTTTCGCTGTTATTTGTAGTATTAGCACTAAGTATGTTTGGACTATTTACCCTCCAACTCCCGAACGCGGTCAGGCAGCGCTTAGATCGACTGTCGAATCAACAGCGTGGTGGCCGACTCAGCTCTGTGGCGCTGATGGGAAGTCTGTCGGCCTTGGTGGTATCGCCGTGCGTGTCTGCGCCATTGGCGGGCGTGCTACTGTATATCAGTAGCACTGGCGATGCGGTGACTGGTGGTTTGGCGTTATTTGCGCTAGGTCTCGGCATGGGTGTGCCGTTAATCATTTTGGGAACAACCAGCGCGAAGCTGCTGCCGCGTGCCGGTGGCTGGATGGATCAGGTTAAAAACGTGTTTGGCATCGGGTTGCTTGCGGTCGCGGTCTGGTTACTGTCACGCATTGTCGCGGGAGAGGTTGCGCTGTTGCTTTGGGCAGGGCTATGGCTCGGTACGGCAGTGACGCTTGGCGCACTCGAACCGGCTGCTGCGGGCTGGCCACGTCTACAAAAAGCTATCGGTGTCGGCTTACTGGTCTATGCAGTGCTACTGATGATTGGCGGCTTGACGGGACAAGATAATCCTTATCGGCCACTGGATGCGTTCATGCAACCCCAAACCAATCAAGCCCATACACCGACTGAAGTCGAGTTTAACGTGATGGACAGCCCGACCGCACTGACAGTAGCGTTGATTCAGGCCAAACAAGCGGGGCAGCCGGTGTTGATTGATGTCGCGGCCGATTGGTGTGCTGCCTGTACCGTGATGCAACGCAGCACTTTTCGGGATAGTCGGGTGATTGATGCTCTGTCGGGCTACCAAAAATTACAACTTGATCTGTCCAAAAACACGCCAGAACAACGCCAGTGGTTACAAGCACAACACCTGTACGGCCCACCGGCGCTGCTGTTCTTTGATGTAAAAGGCAATGAAGTGCAACGGATTCAAAGTGAAGTCAACGCGACAGATTTATTGGCAAAACTACCCTAAGTTTTGCCATATGGTCACGATTTACTGTCAAGCACGTGCTAACGAGGAGGATGACCGCTCCTCTCCTCTCAGGTTAGGCTCTGCTGATTTGCTGGCGCAGCACCGTTGGCTGTTGCGGCTGGCTGATCTGTACACGCAGTTCTCGAGCTGCTCGCACCATCTCGGTCAACGCTGCACGGGTCTCGACCCAGTTACGTGTTTTGAGACCACAGTCTGGATTGATCCATAGACGCTCGGCTGGAATACTTTGTAATGCCTGATCAATCACCACTTTCATACTGCTGGCATTCGGCGTGCGTGGACTGTGGATATCATACACGCCTGGCCCAACTGCATTTGGATAGCCTTGCTGATGGAACACATCCAGCAATTGCAATCCAGAACGACTGGTTTCAATGGTGATCACATCCGCATCCATCGCCTTGATCTGCGGTAAGCAATCGGTAAACTCTGAATAGCACATGTGGGTATGAATCTGGGTATCCACCCGCGCACTGCTGGCACAATGCTTAAATGCAGTGACCGCCCAATCCCAATAGTCCGCTTGCGCAGCTTTGCGCAACGGTAGTCCTTCCCGAAACGCGGCCTCATCAATTTGAATGATTGGAATGCCCGCATCTTGCAAATCACTGACCTCTTGCCGAATCACTTCGGCCAATTGCAATGCCACCTCACGCCGACTGCGATGCGCAGGGGGAAATGACCAGTTCAAAATAGTCACAGGCCCCGTCAGCATGCCTTTCACATGTTTTGTGCTGAGGCTATTGGCATAACTGATCCATTTCACCGTCATCGCGTGTGGACGACTAATATCACCGACGATGATCGGTGGACGCACACAACGACTGCCATAGCTTTGTACCCAGCCAAATTTGGACAACCAAAACCCATCCAGTAATCCAGCAAAATACTCAACCATATCGGTACGCTCGGCTTCGCCATGTACCAACACATCCAATCCAAGTCTTTCCTGCTCGGCAATCGCGCGCTGAATCTCCGCTTGCATCGCGTGCTCATAATCTGCGTCGGATAGTTTGCCTTGATTCCATGCCGCCCGCGCCGCGCGAATCTCTGCGGTCTGAGGGAATGAGCCAATCGTAGTCGTGGGTAACAGCGGCAAGTTTAGCCGCGCCTGTTGAGCAGCATAGCGTGCGGTAAATGGCTCAATCCGCTGCTGCGCGGTGAGGCTAAATGCGGCCTGTGCCGCCAGATTTAATTGAGGATTCACCGTCACTTGACCGTTGGCCAGTGCAACCAACTCAGTGAGCTTTTGGCGGGCAAAGGCGAGCTTGCCATCAATCGCCACAGGCACTTGCTCCTGCGCAAGATCCACGGGCACATGCAGCAATGAGCAGCCTGTGGATAGCCACAAGCGCCCACCCAGCTTGGCCTGCGCCACATCAATCACTTGTGCTGCGGCCACCAGATCGGTTGCCCAGACACTACGACCATTGATCAAACCAAGTGACAGGATTTTATGCGTTGGCAACGCATCCACGACCTGTTGCCAAAAACGCTGATTCGGCTGCTCGCGGGTCACATCAATATGCAAACCCGCCACAGGCAAATGCACAGCCAAATTTAAATTATCATCCAAACTACCGAAATAACTACTGACGATTAGTTTTAAAGCATC
>JAYXXU010000218.1:0-4372 GCA_036019135.1 Pseudomonadota bacterium
GTGCCACCAAAGCCAAATGAGTTAGACATCACATGCCGAATCGACAGGGAGCGCGCCTGATTCGGCACATAATCCAAACGACAGGCAGGATCTGGTTGATCCAGATTAATTGTTGGTGGTGCGATCTGATCGCGTAGCGCCAAGATACTAAAAACAGCCTCAACCGCCCCTGCTGCACCCAGCAAATGTCCTGTCATCGACTTGGTCGAACTCACCGCCAACGCAAACGCATGTTGCCCGAACACGGATTCAATCGCGCGCGACTCGGCAATATCACCCACGGGAGTGCTTGTGCCGTGTGCATTGATGTAGTCAATCGCTTCGGATGCAAGCCCTGCATCGCGTAGCGCATGCTGCATGGCACGGGCTGCCCCTTCGCCATTTTCGGGTGGTGCGGTGATATGCGTGGCATCATCGCTCATCCCAAAGCCTGTCAGTTCAGCCAAAATCGTCGCCCCACGCGCGACAGCATGTGCATACGATTCCAACACCAAAGCACCTGCACCATCGCCTAATACAAAGCCATCTCGACCCGCATCAAATGGCCGACTCGCAGCAGTAGGCGCATCGTTGCGGGTAGATAAGGCTTGCATGGCCGAAAATCCACCGATCCCCAACGGTGAAGAGGCTTTTTCTGCCCCGCCAGCAACCATCACATCGGCATCGCCATAGGCAATCAATCGCGCCGCCAAGCCAATCGCATGCGTAGCACTGGCACACGCTGTTGCGGTCGATAGATTTGGCCCCCGCAGTCCATAGTGGATCGCCACCAAACCCGCCACCATATTGATAATGCCACCTGGCACAAAAAACGGTGAAATGCGGCGTGCACCTTGCGTCTGCAAGACGTGATGGGTCTCCTCAATCAACGGCAACCCCCCGATGCCTGAACCTAAAAACACACCCATTCGATCAGCCAGAGCGGGGTCTTGTTGCGCCATCTGATCAAGACCCGCTTGGCGAAGGGCTTGTGAGGCTGCGGCAAAGCCGTATTGAATAAACAAGTCATTACGGCGTGCTTCTTTGGCCGATAGATACAACGTCGGATCAAAATCTTTAACAGGTGCAGCAATCTGGGCACGAAATCCCGAGGCATCAAAATCTGTAATCGGCACAACCCCACTACGTCCTGCCAGAATGCTCGACCAGCTCGATGCGACATCTAAGCCGACGGGCGAGACCACTCCAAGTCCTGTCACCACCACACGCTGCTTCATGCGAACATCCACTCCATTTTGGTTGATCAGAATGCCCCGATGATGCCAGATTAATTCATACAGTTCATGACAAGTGATCCGCCAATCACCATGCAACTGCCCTAAAAAAACAAAAAAGCCGCTGAAAAGCGGCTTTTTGTCACATCCCAACCATCAGATGGGGCACGGGTCACGCATTACTCAGCGAGCTTGTTATTGACATAGTCAATCGCAGACTGCACGGTGGTGATTGAGCTGGAATCTTCGTCTGGAATGGTGATCCCAAAGTCATTCTCGAAAGACATGACCAACTCGACGAGGTCGAGTGAATCGGCTCCCAAATCATCCATAAAAGAAGCGTCGTTGTTAATTTCTTCGGCACGCATACCTAGCTGTTCAGCTACAGCCTTCTTAATGCGCAGTTCGATGTCGCTCACAGGATTCTCCTCACAGTGTGGCGTCTTTGAAAATCGGCTTTAGTATAGAGTAAAGCCGCTCAGTTACAAACAATCCTATCACCAACGCATGCAGATTAATCATGCACTGCACGCGATGTTAATCAAAATACATCCCGCCATTCACGGGCAAAACTGTACCAGTGATGTAACTTGCACCAGCACTGGCCAAAAAGCATACCGCAGTGGCAATGTCTTGTGGTTGGCCTAAACGACCAAGTGGCACAGTTTCGAGCAGTCTTTCGCGCAAACTGGCATCCAAGACATCGGTCATATCCGTTTCGATAAAACCAGGGGCAACGCAGTTCACCGTAATATTGCGACTGCCCATTTCACGCGCCAACGCACGGCTAAAACCTTCAATGCCTGCTTTGGCGGCAGCATAGTTGGTCTGTCCTGCATTGCCCAGCTTGGCACTGACCGACGTAATATTGATAATCCGACCAAAGCGCGCCTTGGCCATGCCTTTTAATACCCGTTTTGACAGATAAAAAACAGCATTTAAATGCACATTAATGATGTCATTCCAGTCATCGGCTTTCATCCGCATCAGCAGATTATCTTTGGTGATCCCTGCATTGTTGACCAACACTGCAACAGCACCATAGGTCTGCTCAATGTGACTGATCAAGGCATCAATCGCCGCATGATCACGCACGTCTAGCACCATCCCCGTGCCATACGTCGCATGCCGCTCAGCAATCGCTTGCGCGCCCGCATCACTGGTCGCAGTCCCAATCACAAAAAAACCATCTGCCTGTAACTGTATAGCAATCGCCGCGCCAATGCCGCGACTCGCACCTGTGACCAAGGCAATTTTTTTGTCCTGCTGCTCACTCATGTTAGTTTTCCTTCTGCCAAGACCAGTACAGCCAACGCATCTTCAATACGGCTCTGACTATCAATCGGATACGCAGTAAAACCTTGTGGCATGCGCTTAGCCAGATTGGACAACACATTGCCTGGCCCACACTCGACCAGCCATTTTACCTGCATCTCTGACAAAACCTGCATACTCTGTGTCCAACGCACAGGCTGACACAGTTGATCAATCAACGCTTGGCGGATGGCATCAACATCTGTTGCCACCGCAGCGTGGGCATTCTGAACAACAGGAATTGCAGCTTGATGAAATGTGGTGTGTTGTAGTTGCTCAGCCAACTGTCGCGCAGCAGGCTGCATCAACGCACAATGTGACGGCACGCTGACGGGCAACGCAATCGCTTTAGCACCCTGTGCTTTAAGATGGGTCATGGTCTGCTGTACTGCATCGGTTGTGCCCGCAATGACCACCTGACCAACCGCATTAAAGTTCGCAGCTTCAACCACCTGACCAGTCGCTTGGCTGATGTGCTGACATCCTGCCATCACTACCGCATCATCTAACCCAATAATCGCCGCCATCGCGCCTGTCCCCACTGGCACGGCATCCTGCATAAACTGCCCACGCGCATGCACCAACCGCACAGCATCTGACAAGCTCAATACCTCTGCCGCCACCAACGCACTGTATTCACCCAAAGAGTGACCTGCAACTGCACGTGGCTGCACACCACCTAGTGCTTGCCACAGTCGCCATAGTGCAACGCTGGCGGTTAAAATAACGGGTTGAGTAAATGCCGTTTGATTCAGACGCTCGTCGCCCTGAGCAATCTGCCACAAATCAATCCCCAGCGCCTCATTGGCTTCTGCAAAGCACTCACGTACTTGAGGAAACATTTGGTAGACCTCGGCCAACATCCCCGCTTTTTGCGAGCCTTGGCCAGGAAATACAAACGCAGTATGCGGACAGGTTTTTGGATTCGGGGTAACAAAACTGACAGTCATCATTCTAATCCTGCTTGAATCATTGCGGGAACATCATGTTCCGCAGCGCGAATCGCGACTTCGAGGGCATGGGCAAAGGCTACCCGATCCGCCCCACCATGACTTTTAATCACCGTCCCTGTCAAGCCCACCAAAGGACCTCCGTTGTGCTGGGCAGGATCAAGCCGTTTACGCATACGCTTTAGCACAGGCAGCGCCACCAACCCCATGCCTTTCGTCCACCACGTCCGCGCAAACTCTGCTTTTAGGGTATCCGCAAATAAATGCGCCACACCTTCAGCGGTTTTGAGTGCAATATTGCCATGCAGACCATCGCACACCACAATATCAGCCTGATTGGCAAAAATACCATCACCCTCAATAACACCCAGATAATTCAGAGAACTGACCTTGAGTAGGGCATGCGCCTCACGGATGATATCATTGCCTTTGATTTCTTCTTCGCCGATATTCAACAGTCGAATACGCGGATGCTGCTGTCCTGTAATCGCAGACACCACTGCATGCCCCATTTGGGCAAACTGATACAGATGTGTTGCACTGACCCCGACATTTGCGCCGAGATCCAACATAAAGCATGCACCATGTGCTGTCGGCAAGGCACTCATAATCGCAGGGCGCTCAATCCCGACACAGGTCTTGAGAATAAAACGTCCCAATGCCATCAACGCCCCTGTATTGCCTGCACTCACGCAGGCATCGGCCGTACCATGCTTGACGGCTTGGATCGCCAAACGCATTGAGGATTGAGGTTTTTGTCGGAGGGCAACCACCACCGAGTCATCCATCGTAATGGCCTGATCGGTATGGTGCAGATGCACACGCAGCAGCAAATCACTGCCAAAAGATTTTAAATAAGGTTGTATACGATGTTGATCGCCATATAAATGAATA
>JAYXXU010000219.1:0-4015 GCA_036019135.1 Pseudomonadota bacterium
GGACAGGATCATCGCTTTGGTTAGGATGACTGTGTACAGTTGCACTTGACATTCCCATCAAAACCCCTAATCTTAACACCGTTAACTTTAACCACTGTTATACACCAGCCAGCACGATTGAGGAAACAATCATGGGTCACTATCCCCACCTGCTCGCCCCGCTTGATCTTGGGTTTACCACCATCCGCAACCGAGTCGTCATGGGCTCTATGCATACAGGCCTAGAAGATCGCTTCTGGGACTACGGTAAACTTGCCACTTATTTTGCTGAACGCGCCAAAGGCGGGGTTGGCCTGATGATTACGGGCGGTCTTGCCCCAAATCGTCAAGGTTGGCTCAAACCTGCGGCTGGTACACTCAATCACTATGGCGACATCATCAATCATCGTCGCGTCACCTCTGCCGTCCACAAGCATGATGGCAAGATTGTCATGCAGATTCTACATGCTGGGCGTTACGGCTATCATCCTTTTTCCGTCTCTGCTTCACCAATTAAATCAGCCATCAACCCCTTTAAACCCCGTCAAATGAGCGAAAAAAACATCCTTCGCACGATTGAAGACTTCGCCAAAACTGCCAAGCTTGCCAAGTTGGCTGGCTATGACGGCGTCGAGATCATGGGGTCTGAAGGCTATCTGATCAATCAGTTTATTTGTCCTCGGGTCAACCAACGGACGGATCGCTGGGGTGGGTCAGTCGAAAACCGTATGCGCTTCCCTGTCGAAATCGTCAAAGCCGTCCGCAAAGCGGTTGGGGCAGATTTTATCATCATCTATCGCATGTCATTGATCGACCTCGTGCCCAACGGCAATACGTGGCCTGAAATTGTACAGATCAGCAAAACCCTTGAGGCGGCTGGTGTAAGCATCCTAAACACAGGGATTGGCTGGCACGAAGCGCGTGTCCCCACCATCGCTACCCAAGTGCCGCGCATGGCCTTTCGCCAAGTCACTGCCAATATCAAGCGAGAGCTATCGATTCCCGTCATTGCATCCAACCGTTTCAACAATCCAGAAGATTGTGAAGAAACACTGGCCGCAGGCGATGCGGACATGATCTCAATGGCACGTCCATTGCTGGCAGATGCCGAGTTCGTCAACAAAGCAAAAGCAGGCAAGCCTGAAGCGATTAATACCTGTATCGCCTGTAATCAAGGCTGTCTTGATCTGGCCATGAAAAACCAACGAGCAACCTGCTTGGTCAATCCCCGCGCAGGTTATGAGACTGAACTGGTCTATCTCAAAGCCAAAAATATCAAAAACATTGCAGTCGTTGGTGGTGGTATGGCAGGACTCACCGCCGCCACAATCGCGGCTGGGCGTGGACACAACGTAACGCTGTTCGAAGCGGCCAGTGATATTGGCGGGCAATTCAACATGGCTGCTGCTATTCCAGGCAAAGAAGAATTCCAAGAAACCATCCGCTACTATCGTCACGAAATCCAGCGGACAGGGGTACAAGTCAAGCTCAATAGTCGTGTGACCCCAGAGCAACTGAATGGCTTCGATGACATTGTGATCGCCAGTGGAGTCAAACCGCGTATCCCTCAGATTGGTGGTCTTGACCATCCAAAAGTCGTGACCTACCCACAAGTGCTACGTGGTGAAATTGAGGTCGGTCAACGCGTAGCCGTGATTGGCTCAGGCGGGATCGGCATCGACACCTGTGCTTACTTACTGGAACATCCGAATCAGACTGTTGAGCAATACTGCCAGCAATGGGGCATTGATTTAAATGTGAGCGAGCAAGGCGGCTTAACCCATGCCGAACGTCCAGCCAAAACCCGTGAAATCACTATGCTACAACGCAAGGCAGGGATCAAACGCATGGGCGCAGGGCCAGGTAAAACCACAGGTTGGATTCATAAGGCTGTACTCGGACAACATGGGGTCAAAATGCTGGCCGAAGTCGAGTATCTCAAAGTTGATGATCTGGGATTACACATCCGTGTCGCAGGTCAGGAGCAGATTCTGAACGTCGATCATGTCATCTTGTGTGCAGGCCAAGTCTCAGTTAATGATCTGGTCAAACTCGATGAAAAAGGCAAGCCTGTCGATGCCCGCTATCATGTGATTGGTGGTGCGAAATTCGCAGGTGAACTGGATGCGCGACGTGCGATCCGTGAAGGCGCTGAACTGGCTGCCCGACTCTAATCACAGCAAGCTCTTGATCATCGTGGTGTCTCCAAGCAGAAAGACACCACGCTTAACCTCATGATCCTCGCTTAGCGCGGGGGTGTGCCTGATCATAGACTTGAGTCAAGCGCTCAAAATCTAAATGCGTATAAATCTGCGTTGTGCTGATATTGGCATGTCCCAACATCTCCTGTACCGCTCGCAAATCACCACTGCTCGACAACACATGTGATGCAAAACAATGCCGCAACAAATGCGGATGCAAATGCTGATCGATCCCCGCGCGCTGCGCCTGATAAGCCACCCGACGCTCAATCGTGCGTGTGGTCAGCCGTGTGCCACGCTGCTCACTAATAAACAATGCCTGCTCCTCACCTTCAATCCATAGCGCACGATGCGGCAACCAGATCTCAATCGCCTGACGCGCTTGCCGACCAACAGGGACGATGCGGGTTTTGTTGCCTTTGCCCGTGACGGTCACTAGACCACTCGACAGATCCAAATCCTGTAGCGACAGATTGGCCAGCTCCGAGACCCGCAGCCCACTGCTATACAGCAGCTCCAACATCGCCCGATCCCTCACCCAGAGCCGTGCCTCATTAGGCGTGTCAGGGGCAGGCTGATCAAGCAACTGAGCCAATATCTCAGCATCAGCTACCTTGGGCAATGGCCGTGGTGGTCGCTGGATTTTAAAATCTTTTGCGGGGTTATGCTGAAGCACACCTTGCTGTACCAATGCATCACAAAACAGTCGGATCGCAGACAGCTCACGTTGTAGGCTACTGCTCGATAACGCGTCTTGCTCAATACGCTGTCCTGCATAACGACTCAACCCTTGACGATCCAGACTGGTCAAACGCAACCCGACAGCCTGCAAAAATCCCAACAGTTGCGTCACATCACGGCGATAGGCTTTTAGGGTATGTGGCGAACGGCCGGCCAATTGCAACTGCAAAAGCCATGCATCCAAAGCCATCTGCTCGGTCATCACGCTCATTCCGTTAGCACAACTTGTGGTGTCACGGTTGGATTGATAAAACGTCCTGCCTGCTTGAGGGTGTCAAACATCTGTGGATCTGCCCACTCCTCACAGATTTGCTCAGAAAACATGATCTGATCCAAGGACAACTGTCCCATCTGTGGATTGTCGATATCATGGCGAAAACACTGGGCATAGCCTGTAGCCGTTTCATGCACAATCACCGAATGAACCTGTACATCCCCTTCGCCATTTTGGGTTTCGGTTTGTTGTAATACCGCATCTGCCAAAAAGAAAAAGACCCTTGAAAACTGCTCTGCCGAGGGTGACACAGGCAGTTGAATCCAACGCGCACTAAACTTTTGACAAGCTGCGATATATTCAGGATCATCCTTTGACCAAAAACAAATGGCATGATCAAAACTATCAAACAGATCGCGGATCACGCCCTTAAGCAAACCAAAGTCATACACCATCTGGCCATGATCCAAACGATGTGCCTCTAAAATTAACTCGACTTGGTAGCTGTGCCCATGAATCGACCGACGACAACGATCTGAAGTACAGTTGCGCACAATATGGGCATTTTCAAACTTAAATAACTTTCGGATTAACATTGAGCAACTCCTCAGATCCGCGTGAATTTGATTATACGTCACTCCACCATAATCTGCTTGCTGATCCCCATATGGATCTAAGCATGCCTTCAAGATCTGTTTGGCATGCTGTCGAAGTTTAGTACAAAAAAATCAGGCTTTACCTTCTTTTATCATAGCCAACTCAGTATGCTATGCGCCGCCCATCAAGCGCCCAATCAGACCCACCCCACCAGAGGATATTTGCCATGGTCAGAACAAATCTGATCAAAGCCATCATCGGATTGGTGCTGTTTATTGTAATC
>JAYXXU010000220.1:0-9244 GCA_036019135.1 Pseudomonadota bacterium
AACGTCAGTTGAATTTGCTCAACTTGCTGGGCACGGCGGCGGGTAAACAAGCGAGTTTCTTGGGTCACCTGTTGCTGATCGCGCTGTGCTTGCTGTGCCGCATAGGCCATGCGCAACGCCACCAAATGACTGCATGGTCCTTGGCTTAAGCCATGCTGTAAGAAGGCATGACAACTGCATTCGGCTTTGCTGACCATGCCTTCTTCATTCAATTTGAGCTTGCTGCTGTAGCTGCGTTGATCTTCGCTGACACTGACCTCACACGACAATTCAACCCCATCGCGTGGGATCACCCGTACTTGTAGGCTGCTGATCGCCTTGCGTCGGCTGAGCAAATCATAGGCTTGTTGTTCGGCGGGATGCCGATAGCGAAAATGCCCCATGTCGAGTGGCTGCTCGGTCAGCGGTCGATAGCGATACAGTTGCTGTGCCAGATCAAACATCACCAAGCCCTGTTGGCACGCATGCTGGACGGCGGCACGACAGTCCATCAGGCTAATGGATTCGGGCAGAGCGCTGTGTAGTTGCTCGATGCTGGCCGCGCCGTGCTGTTGTAGATATTGCAACACATGCTGAATCGGTTTGGGATCGTGCTCCAGTTGCCTTGGCATCAGCAAATCAAAATTCAGCGCTTGTGACCAATTGGCCGCACTAAAGCCTGTGATTGCCAACGTAAAGCTAAAATGCTCGGCTTCAATTGTCCAATAGCTTGGCATGCCGTTGCCCAATAGCCGCACGCTTACCTGCTGTGCATATGGCAAAATACGTTGTAATAGTGCCAAACGTCGCCGTCCCCAGAGGCGGATCAGTTTGGCCTGTTTGCCTTGATACACGGGCGCATCTGGGCTGCTGATCACCGTGCCTGATGGCTCTAAAATTAAGCTGGGTGGCTGATTGGGGATCAGCTCCAACAATAGACCGCGTCGTTTACCTTTTTTGTCGGCATGCATGCGCAGGTGAAACAGGGCGTTATACAAATCAATTGGGCGAAGCTGCACCTGATCTTGGCTGAGTTGAGCAGCGGATTGCACTTGCAGTAGACCGCGCAGCCAAGAAGTTGGCACGTTGATCTTTTTTTCGATGATGTGCTGATCAGGGTGTGCCTCAGCGGTCTGCACTGCAATTGCACTGGCCTGTTGACCGATCTGTAACGAGGTCTGCCGAAAGCTGCGTATCTGTTCAATGCCAGACGCGAGTGCTTCACTAAAATCAATATGCGTGGTGCCATATTGGGTATGGGCAGGATCGGGCGTCGCAAACAGCGACGGCTTACAGCTTAACGTGGCATAGCAGCCTTCGTCACGGCTAAACACCTCAAACATCACCCGATCTGCATACACGCTGATGATGGGATCAAGGATGCAATAGGCCAGTGGGTCGTTTTGGTATAACCAATCAAAATAGGCGCGCTGTGCCGCAAATAGCCCTTGATTTTGATTGCCACGCCGCATCTGTAAGTAGGCAGCGTAGGCTGAACGATCCTTGGGCACATAGCGATAGTCACTGCTGACCACACCAAATAGTGCCGCCATCGCATCGCGAAACTGGAGTGGGTGCAAAATCTCCGCCGAAAACTGCACATCGCTACGATTCAGTTGGCTGTGCAATTGCACATGGCCTTGATGGCAGTGGCTGGGCTGTTGGTAGTTGAGGTGCATGGCAAGGCCATTGGAATCAGGCAGGCTCATACCGATGCTCCTGTGGTCGATGATTTAGTTTTTTGTTTATCCATCCAGCGTCCCAACCGTCGCAAGGCGCGATAGGCGGCGCTTTGCAGATCCTCATCTGCTGGCGCAAGGCCACGACTGAGTTGTTGCAGCGCCTGTTGCGCGGCGGTGGTGGGGATTTTGGCGAGACCTTCAATCGCCCCTAGCCGTACATGATCGGCTAGTTGCGCATCTTGGGCAATCTGCTGCAAGGTCGACACGTCCTGTACCGCAATCAACTCTGGTAACACGCGCGCTTGTTGCTCCAGTTGCTGCATGGCGTGTAGGCGTTGTTCAGGCTGTTGCAAATCCAATTGCGCCAGATCGCCTTGCTGTTTTGCTCGATGCTGTGGCTGGTGCTGCTGCAAGACCGATTGTGCCAGTTCGCGTAATTCGGCGACTTGTTGCTGCGCAAAATGATTGACCCAGTCTAGCCAAGGCTCAGGCAAACCGACCGTTGAATGATCAGCACGTTGTGTCAACATGCCCATCAACAGGGTCTGTTGCAAGGGGGCATAAATTTTTTGCGATATGAGCGCGCTGATTTCTTGGGTCGATGCAGAAAACATCTGCTGAATCTGAGTACGCCATTTTGACCACAGTCCCTGTGTCGCTGAATCGGTCTGGCCGAGCAGCAAGCCAACCGCTGGATGTGGTTGCCGATGTATAACAAGACTCCACAGCAAGGCTTGTAATGCAGTCTGTTGATCAAGCAGATCGCGTTGCGTCTGCGCGGTGGCGGTCGGCAGATGCGACTGCTGCTCGAGTTGCTGCCAGTCTGCTATGCTCTGCGACAACCGTTCGGCCAAGCCCGTACTGAGGATTGGATTGAGGTTGGTTTTTTGTGCCAGCCAATGTGCGGCGATTTCGACCAATGTTGCGTCGGACTGCTGTAGGGTTGTCAAAATTTGCTGATCCGTGACCTCACGCCGCTGCAATAAGGCTTGGCGGAGCTGTGCTCTGATCTTGGCTTGAGTTTCCGCGTCACTGGCCAACTGACCACTCAACAGGTGTAGAAGCTGTGCAGTGGACGCATGCTGTACCACGCGTTTCAGGCTGAGCGGCTCAGCTTGCTCAAGGTCAAATGGCTCAAAGTCAGGCGCAAACCCTTGCAAATACGCCTCGTCATACGGATACGTCTGATCGTTTGCACAGCCCCACAGTTGTTGCGCGGTTTGGTAGGCGGCGTGTAGATTGTCCTCGTCTTGGCTATGGCGCAGAATCTGTAACAGCACGTCACGACTGGCTGGGCTGTCGCCGTGTTGCAGCAGTCGAATTGCCTCGGCACAGCTTTCGTCTTGTTGGCAGTGCTGTTCAATGGTCTGGTGAATCAAACGCCAAGCATCCAGGTGATTTAGCCAGCGTAGCCCGCGCAAAATCGACAAATAACGGCTGTCATATATGGCGGTATTGGCCAGTTGCGATTGCAAGATTTTCAGGATTTTTTGCGCGTGTTCGCCGTTGCCCAATTGCCCTAACGCTTCAATCGCGGCCGCTTGGAGCGCGTGCCCATCCTCTTGGGCGAGTTTTAGCAAGCGATCAAATGCCCGTTGATCGGCCAGCATGCCCAGTGCCTGCACTGCTCGAATCCGCAATGCCAAGCGATCCTGATAATCAATCGCCGCCAGTAAGACACTTAATCCTTCGGCATGACCTGCGCGTGCTAGCCCTTCGGCTGCCAAAAATTGGATATCGGGCTGCTTATGTGCCAAATGTTGCCGTAATGCTTGTGGGTTGCCTTGGCGTTTTTCGGCACGTTGGCCGATGCTGCGAATCAGGTTGGGCAACTGTTCAGCATTGATTTTGCTGCTGGCCGAGAGCAAGGCAGAATCAGCCGCGGGGGTTTTGAGCCAAGTCAATGCAGGCAGCAAGGCAGCAGCCAATGCCGATTCTTGTAGGTTGATCAGGCGGGTGAACAGGTCAATCAGCAGTTGATTATCGCGCGGGTGTTGTCGTGCCAGCCATGTCTGATCAGCCAATTGATCATCAGGGTCAAGGATCGGTTGATCATGGCCGCTGATCATCAACAGCGCATCACGAATTGCTTTGCGCTTGGCCTGCGGCAGCGACAGTTGTGCCAACAATGCAGGTGCAACGACCGCACGCCGCATCTGCCCAAGCCATTGATAAATCTGTTCTGGTTTGACCAAGCGTTGCGGGTTATCCAGCATGCTCAATAGCCAATTGGCCGCTGCATCTTGGGGGAGTTTTCGCGTCAATTGCAGCAGTTGGGCTTGTTCGGTGTCGCGGCTACTGCCCAAAAACAACTGTTGTAACGCGCCCAACGCCTGAGGGTGTTGCTGTTCCACCAATAACCGTCCTGCAAGATAAGCTGTTTCACGGTCATCATTGTTAATGGCACTGAACAGCAGCGCGGGTTGCTGTGCCAATAGATTGCTATCCGCACTCAGTTCTCGTAACACTTGGCGACGTAGTGGGCGAACATTGGCCTGTAACGCTGCGGGAGCGGCCTCAGCCAAGCCTAACTGTTTGCACAAGACCTGCCAGACCTGCTCGGCAAGCGTGGCATTTTCGGTCTGCAATAAATTCAGTAAGCGTTGTTGCGCTTGGGCAGGTTCAAGCTCGCTTAACAACAATTGCATGCCGTGTTGTTGCACGTCTGTGTATTGGCTGTCGGTTGCCAGTTCAGCCAATGCAGCGCTCGGCATGCCCAGCGCAATCAGTGCATCAAATGCCTGTAGACGAATTTTTTGGGTGCTGTGGTCAAGTAATGTCGTCAATACCAATTGTGAGCCTGCATTTAGCGCAGGTTGTTGCTGTGCCAATTGCAGCAGACGAGTCATCGCGCGCTGGCGCAGATTCAGCGGGGTCGCTTTGTTGCGGATCAAGCCGACATAACTGCCAAATGCCATGGTTTGCCATTCGGTCTGTTGTGCCGTGTTAGGCTGTTGCTGTAGGGCAGGTTGCGCCCGTTGCCATGCCTGCGCCAATGCGGCTGCATAACGCTGCTGGTACACACGATAGGCCGCCAACCATTTGGGGTAACTGATGCCGTCGTCCAACCGTTGCACCAGTTGCCAGAGTCGGGCTTGTGCCGGCTGTTCACCGTACAGCAGCATCGCCAGCAATCCTTGTAGATCAGTCAGGCCAAATGTCCAACGATCCGCTTGATCCGTAAACTCAACTGCTTGATTCAGCTCATCGAGTAGATATTGCCAGCGCTGCGTGGGGTCAGCAGCAACGCTTAAAAAACCAGCCGCTTGAAATTGCAGTGGCTGACTGTTGGGCAAATTCGCCTGTGCAAGTGCCAACCGACTGAGTGGCGCATTGTAGGGGGCTTGCAACAGATCCTGCGCAAACATCAGCAGCCATTGGCTGATACACAAGGCCTGCTCAGATTGCGTACCAGTCACCACAAACGCTGATGTGATCCGTCCCAGATTTAAATAAGCCAAGCGACGTTCGACGCTGCTGAAGCCTGCTTGTTGTTTTGGGTCATCCAACACCGTCAGGGCACGTTGATCTCCTAGTAAGGCCAACCCCAAGGCTGCACGCTGGCGTACAAGCGCGCGCTCATCGGTGAGTAGTGCTGCCAAATCTTCAGCATGTTTGGGCTGACTGAGCCAAGGTAGCGTCTTTGCAGCCTGTGTCGCAATCTCTGCATCAATAGACTGACCACGTTGATCGATGCTGTTCGGTTGAACCCATGCCAACACCTGCTCAAAATAATCGGCTGCTGATAAGGTCGCCAAACCCTCTAGTGCCGCCAAGACACGCTGCTGCCAAAGCGCCTGTTCGGCCGCGGTTTCTGGTCGTTGCGCCGTGAGAAACTGCTCAAACACCGTGGCCGCTCGCATGTCACCATGTTTGGCACAGACCTGTGCTGCGGCCAATTGAATATCAGCAAATGGACTGGACAATGCCTGCTCTAGCGGTGCAGCTTGATCCAAAGCGACCAACGCGTGCAACGCTTCTGCGCGTAATTCGGCTTGTGGGTCAGCGAGTCGTGCAACCAGCAGCGGCTGGAATTGCGCCAAGGGTTGTCGCAAAATTTCCTGTAAGCCTGCCCGACGGGTATCGACAAAACTCGATTGCGTTGCAGCGGTCAGTACCGCCAGCTTGTCAAACCGTTTTTTCTCTTTGAGCGCAAAACTCAACGTCTGTTGGCGGATACTGGCAAATGGATCATCCAGCAATAATGACAATAAGGCAGCGCTACTAGGATCGTTGGGTTTGGCCATCCATTCATTCAGGGCTTCTTGATGCACATCGGCATGCTGACTACTGAGCAATAAGCGCAAGGTTGCGGCCAAGCTTAATTCGGCTGAACCACTGAGTTGTCGATTCAAACAAGCCTTCATGGCCTCGGCACGAATCGCCGCATGCGGGTCATTTAACACCTGTTGCAGTTGTTGCAAGGCGGCTGGATCGTGTGGTTGCGCGGCTAACAGCTCCAAGAGTCGTTTCAGCGCGCGGCGATGGATGTCCTCATGTGGACTCTGTAGGCCGTGTTCAATCCATGTCAGCGCATCGGTTTCAATCTGTGCCAGACTGCTAAACGCCTGATCACGCACCATGCTGTCGCGGTCGTGCAACAGGCTGAGGAGGATTGGGGTTGCTTCACTGAGCTTTAAATACGCCAAAGCCTGTGCCACGCCACGCCGAATATCCGCATCTTTTTCTTGTGCCAATTGCATCAGTAAACCGAAGGCACGCTGATCTTCAAACAGCGCCAAGGCATAGCTGGCTGCCAAACTGAGATCAGCATATGGACTGACCATCGCATACAGCAATGGGGCAACATCGACACCAACAGCGGCAGACGGTCGGATCGGCTGGTTTTTTTCAGGTTTTTGCTCAGATTTTGGGTCGGATGATGGCGTGGCATTGCGGTACTGATCAGCGATCAACACAAAATTGGCCAACTCGCGTATTGGGCGAGTAAATGCGTGGTCGCGCACTTGTAAGGCTTCGGCCAAACGGGGTTGTGCCAATACTGCGACCCAAAACGCCGTATGCCGCAGGCGATGATCAGCGTGTTGTTGCAAACGCAAGATTTGTGGCTTAACCGTCGGCAGGGTCAATAAATCACGTTGATACAGTCGAATCAAGCCTGCCCGTTGGGTAAAGACATTAGCTGAAGCGAGCGCCAGCAGTGAAGCTCTCGGCTGATCAGCGGGATAGCAGCCTTCTAACAGGTGTAACGCCAGCGCCTGCACCTCGTCTTGCGGATGCTGTTGTAAGGCGTGAATCAGCAATTGTTCTGCGCGTTTGTGTTGCGGTGCTTGCGGTTGCTGTGCGCTCAATGCCAAGGCATTTAGCGCTAGTCGCCCCAAGGCCAGATCACCCGTTGCCAGTGCATCAATCACATGCTGTAACGGATCAATCGCGAGGTGGGCGCGTGCCTGTAGCGCGTTAAACGCGGTTTCGCGCACTTCGGCATGCTGTTTGTCTTTGAGCAGCTTAAACACGGCCAGATTGGCTTTCGGGTGTTTGGCCTGAATCAATGCATCGGTGAGTTTTAAGCGTAATGCCTTGTCTTTGCTTTGGTTTAACGTTTGCTCAAGCTGTTGAATGGCGGGTTGATCGTCGTACTGTTGCAACAACGCAATCGCGCGCGGCATTTCTTCAGGGTGTTGTTGATCGTCAAAGGTGTATTTTGCCCAGTGATAGCCATCACGCACCACCAACAGCACATCACCGAGTTTGCCCTCTGTGTCCAGTGCAATCCAGCGCAGACTGTGATCTGTCCCCGTCACCACCACACACGGCTTGTCTTGCCAGTGATTGAGCGCGATCTGACGCATCGACACCAGATTTTGCTTGCAAGTGTTGGGTTGTCCGCCTGCTTCTGGCCATGATTTAACGCTTTGATCATCGGCCGCACTGTACAGACGGTCTGGTGTGCTGAGCAGCGCATGAATCACGCCGGTGTGGTTGCTATTTTTACCTTTATCGAGTGCTTGTAATTCACCTTGTACATGCGTGCTATACAGCTTGCGGTCTTGGCCTGCCGAATAAAAACGCTGCTGCTGATGAGCAAAGCACAGTGCGGTCACCGCACCTTGATGGATCTCCGCTTGTGCCGATGGCTGCAACTGATCATCCTGCCAAAAAAAACTAGCAATCTGCCCCGACGCAAATCCCACCACCAACCACTGTCCATCATCTGAACTGGCGCATACCGTTGCCGATTGATCGAGCGGCAAATGTTGTAAGCGAGATGTCTGTGGGTCAAACCAAGATAAACGCTGAGCTTGTAACAGCACCAGATATTGATTTGCCAGCACTGTAATGGCCAAAATCGGTGCTTGTCCCTGCTCAATATCTAGACTCGGTAGCGGATGTGCGTGGACGGCCTGTTGGCCACTCAGATCAGTTTGATACAACTGCCCGTCACTACCTGCCAACCATAACTGATCGGCCAGCTGGGTACACGCGGTGACACCACACGGCAACGCCTGCACGTTAATTTGTAGCGCGGCGCTGTCGGTTTGAATCCGATAGACCGCTGTTGGTAGCCCTTCGATATGCTGGGTGGTCAGTACGATTTGATCAGGCTGGCCGAGCAAGGCAGTCGCTTGACCGCGATAGGTCATGGCCAGTTGTTGCATGGCTTGTGTCATGTGTATGTCCTTCAATTATTTATCGTATGGATCAGCCTACATGCCTAGCTCAGTAGCGCAGGATAGGCATGCCGAATACGGGTCACCGCTACCAAGCATGCGGCCTGTTCCATCTGTGCGCGTGAGCGTTGGAAGGTTTCAAACACCGGCAACACCAACTGAGCAAACGCCTGATCTTCCAATGCCAGATCTCGACAGGTCTCAATCAAGGCGCATTTGGCACGACTGGCGGGCATCGGCTTACGACTCAGCGTCACGCCTTGTTCCATCGGTGCTAAGCGGGCAGGCGGCAATTCAAACAGCCAACGGCGCAATAAGCCTTGCAGTGCATCGGCTGTGGCTGGCCATTCGGTTGGTCGCTCAGGCAGACCCGTGCCCAACTGTTGCGCACGCTGGGCTTGTTGCTGGATTTTGGTTTGACCAAGACTGAGGGTTGTGCCATTCAGATGCGGCCTCCAATCGGCTGTGGTGGCGTAGTGCCGATACCGCTGCCAGAGTAGGCGAATGGCAAACGAACGTACCTCACGCTCTGGGCTTTCGGTCAGTTGAAACAACACTTGTGGCTGCTGAAACTGCGGTGTCGCACGCACAATTTGCATACCCAGCTGGCGACCAAAAGCATGGCGTGATTCACACAAGCCATACACCGCAGTGGGATCAAGCGTCTCTGTGTGCAGGTGATAGCCTTTATTGTCAGCAGAGGCTGGATCGAGCAGGGCTTCTTGGATCAGGTCGCGGGTTTCGGGATAGCGTGACTCGGCCAGCAGCACCACATCGCGCGAACTCGGTGACCAACGCGCCAACTCAAACTGCGCAATCTCCAAAGCAAATTGCCGCATCTCAACATACAGATGATTCAGCAGCGGCTGTAAGCGCTCGAGCGTCAAAAACGACGCAGGAATCTCTGCATCAGGATCTACAGGACGATCAGTCAGTTTTAGGCACAGTATG
>JAYXXU010000221.1:0-25383 GCA_036019135.1 Pseudomonadota bacterium
GGTGCTTTGATTACAATGATTTTGTCTCGGCACGCAGTTTGGCCGAAACGTTGCGGCGTAATCCAGACCTTGAAGATGATTTGGTTGGCCAGCAACTGACCCTCTCTGTCTATCAGTCGGCCTTGCACAGTACGCCTATAGATTGGCTACAAGATGGGTTAACGGCGCTTATCGAGAGCCTTGCGCAGTGGCAGCAATTGGGGCAAGTGATTGATGAAAAACTGGGGCATGATGCGCCCGTGTTTAGTAAAACGCAGGAGCTACTGCAAGAGGTGCAACAGCATCTGCAAGCCGTTGCTGGATTGGAGACTGTTGAGCAGGACAATCCGTTGCCAGATACTGCACCTGATATTGTGGCAGAAGATACTGAAAGTGCTGGACAGCGCGCCCAGCCGTCAGTGGGGTTTTCGCCCAAGGCAGGTAGTCATGTACAAAATCGACAACACGCATTACAGGTGTTGCAACAGGTCAGTGATTACTTTGCATTAAACGAGCCACATAGCCCAGTCACTTATCTGCTGCAAAAAACCATCCGCTGGGCTAGTATGCCGTTGCATCAGTGGCTTGCACAAGTGGTCAAACAAGATGACGTGTTGACACAGATGCAGGATGTGTTGGGGGTTGAGCCATCGCATGAGGAGTCGTGAAGTCCATACTCACGCACAAAAACGCGCCTGAATGATCGGCGCGTTTTTGAGGTTGAAGGCTTGTATTCGGGCAGATCGACTGAAGGGGTTCAGCCGATCTGCTGGTGATGTATGTACTAGTTGCTATTCAGCACCGTACCATCAGCGCTAATCACGGTTTTATGCGAATAGTCACTGCGTGGTAGACGGCTGATGCTGCCTTTTTGTTTGACATAGTCGATGAACGAATCAGTATACAACAAGAACGTATCCACAAAATTGCCAGCGCTATAGGCCTCACCCAAAGTGGTATAGCCATCGCGGCCACTGGCGATGAAGTCATTGGTGACCAAGGTATAGGTTTGGGTCAAGCTGATGGGTGACCAAACACCACTATTGCGGTCTTTGACCTCAACGTTGCTGATGCGTTTGCCTTTAGGCTGCCGCAAATCCAGATCCCAGCGCATACCTGCCGCATACGGATGTGCGCCGCTACCTGTTGCCACACCATCTTCGAGTGCATTCACCAACTGTTGTCCAGTCAGACGCATCTCGACCAAAGTGTTGCTAAAGGGTAAAACTTCACGTGCAACCCCATTGGTGAGTTCACCTGTACCGACTGGAATTCGTACGCCACCTGCGTTTTGGAGTGAGATATCGGCCAAGCGGCTGGCTTGTAGGAACGCTTCTGCCACGACTTGTGCAATATCGCTGCCTCGTGCGAAGCTATTGGCATTTTCACAACCTGCTGTGCCGGCACTCCGATTATCTGTACCTGGCACACGCATCAAACATAATGGTTCATTGATTGTACCGATTTTAATTTTGAGTTGACCTTCGATTTGGACACGATACGAGTCCAAGATGTTTTCAGTGGGCTGGTGTTTGACATAATCTAAAATATTAGCATTGAAGGGTTGGGTGACTTCGGCTTTGAGGGTTTCAAGCAGTTTGGTGCGCTGATTACTGCTGACCGCAACAAATTCACCCGCTGGATTGGCTTGTTTAAAACTATCTCCAATGACCAAGACAGACTTGCCACCACACGAGGCAATGTTGCCCTCGGTGTTGAATTGAACATCCATCAAGCCAATGGCTTTGCTGTATTCCCATGCTTGGCCGATACAGACTGTATTGCCTTCTTTGTTTTTGACCAGTGTTGGATATGCACCTTCACTCTCTAAGCCAAAGCGACTAAAGTCACCGAGCAGGCTATGGGAGTCTCCGCCGATGATCACATCAATCCCTGTCAACTGCTTAGCCATGTCGATGTCACGTTGATAGCCTTGATGGGTCAGCGCAATAATGTGTTGGATGCCTTGTTGTTTGAGCTCATCAATATATTTTTGGGTTGTGGCGACTTCATCAAGGAATTTAGTGGTGTCGAGTGGGCGGGATGACTGTGAGGTTTTATCCGCGATATCAATCCCAATGATCCCAACTTTGACGCCTTGTGCCATGGTTTTGATGGTGTAGGGTTTGATGTAGGCATCTGGCTGGGTCATCGCCAAAGGTGTGCCTAGCTTAGGGATAACGTTCGCGGCTAAAGTTGGGGTTTGGCATGTTGGATCTGCATTGAGATGATCAAGAAAATTGACCAATCCTTGATCGCCATCATCAAACTCATGGTTACCCAAGGCAAATGCATCAAAGCAAATGCTGTTCATCATATCAGCGTCAACTTTGCCTTTAAAAAATGAATAGTAGGTGGTGCCAGTGATGGCATCTCCTGCGTGTAGCTTTAATAGTTTTTCGTTGAATACAGGATCGTTCTCTAGGGCTTTAAACACATTGGCGATGCGTGATAGGCCACCTAATTCGACCTGTGTCGGTGTTCCATCAATTTCAATTGCAAAGTCTTGAATCGGTTCAAGGTGTGAGTGATGGTCGTTGATATGCGCAATCAAAAATTCGATGGCTGGGTATTTGGGTTGTGTGATGGGGGCAGCACCAGCATCGCTGTCGTTGCTATTACAGCCCAACAGTAGACCTGCGATGGCAAGGGTTAAAGTAGATTTGAGCCAAACGTGATTCATCATAAGATCCAAGCAAACATAGATGGGATAATGGTTGGTATGGTTCGGTGTTTTGATGTCCAGAGCATAACAATCCGATGACAATTGCGTGAAGTCACCAAAACACATAGTCATTCTTTGAAAATGTAATAACGCGAGTCACCTGCCTTACCATGATTGGCAAGAGATCATCAGTCATCAAAAAATCATTGTTGTTCAGATAAGCCTGTTAGAATTCGCGTGTTTTTTGGGTCAATTTGAGTGTGATCAATGCTGCTGACGGTGTTGTATATCATAGCGATTACTGCTGAGGCGATGACAGGCGCATTGTCGGCAGGTCGGCGGCATATGGATTGGTTCGGTGTGGTACTGATTGCGGTGGTGACGGCATTGGGCGGCGGGTCAGCGCGTGATGTACTGATCGGGAATTATCCATTGACGTGGGTACGTCATCCTGAATATTTGATGTTATGTGTGTGTGCTGCCTTAATCACTATTGTGATTGCTCCACTGATGAAACGGTTGAAGTCGTTGTTCTTGGTGTTAGATGCATTGGGGCTGGTAGCGTTTACGTTGATTGGTTGTAAAGTGGCCTTGGCAGCAGGGCATGGCATGATCATTGCGGTCGTGTGTGGAGTCATGACAGGGGTATTCGGTGGGATTATTCGGGACACGTTGTGTAATGATGTGCCGCTCGTGTTTCAACGTGAGCTGTATGCCAGTGTTGCGCTAGTGACGGCGTGTGCGTATTTGTTTGGTCGTGCGGCGGGGGTAGATGAAAGCCAAATGGTATTGTTGGCGCTGTTTGGTGGGTTTTTATTCCGTTTGCTGGCGATGCGCAACCATTGGGAGATGCCTAAATTTGTCTACCAAGATGATGTGCATTAAAGCAGCAGCGCCAAGGCCTGTTGGCACATCCCGCACCAACAGGTGTTATTGATCTGGCTTTCAGCTCATTTAGCTCATTTGTGCTGCAATTCGACTCATTTCTCGTCGGAGCAATGTCCAAGATAGGTCTGAGTAGGTTTCAAATTGACTAAGATCATGGGGCGCATCCTCTTCAACAAAGTCAAACGCATCTCGCGTATGAGACTGACCAGAGGCTTTGAGTAGTGGGAGCTCTGATTGATTCAGGTACACATGGAATGTCGCGGCAAAGTTACCTTCTGGCATCGGGCAATAGACTTTATGTACTGCAAAATTTTGGTCATTCAGCCATGCACACTGTCCTGTTGTCAGGGTAACTAGCGCGAGTTTTTCGGCATCCCATGCAAGGTCGGCATAGGCCATCAGTTCGATTTGTCCTGTCAGGCAGTAGACAATGCCTGTGGTTGAGCCATGCGAGTGAATGGGGGAGTAGTGCCCTGCAGGCCAAATTTCCAGCACGACAGGTGAACCATAGTCGCCCGCATGTTGGCTGTTTGATTCGTGATGTAGTTCTGGATTGTTGCTGATAATCCAGTCGTCATAGTCACCTTTGCCTGTGCAAGCGACCCGAATATACGGCGGATGGGAGGGATCTTTTTGGGCTTTTTCGTCCAGAATGTCTTTGAGAATGCCGTCATGTAGGCTTTGGCGGATGCTTTCGGTTTCCCATGCTGAAAAATGAATGCTGGAGGCTTTACGTTCGAGTTCCATCACACTGCTGGGAATCATCAGTTGCCGTGTAAAATCATCAAACGAGCTGGCGGGGGCAATGACAGGGGAGATAGGCAGACGGTCGGCCGCGATTCGCAGTTGTAGCTCTTCCTCACGGGTAATAAAAAACGGTGGTTTACGGGTATTATCTTGATCCATGATGTACTCCAGATGATTAAAAATATGCACAGCATGGCTGAACCTGATGGCTATTGGATCTGTATCTTATCCGTGATCCGTTGGTTTTTTCAGGCTAATGGTGCAGCAATCCATGCATGGCACGTCGAGACGATAGCATGTGATTGGTTTGGATTAATAGATTGAATTTACTAAAAATAACTGTTTATCTTGGCTTAAAAAATCCTGCCCATTGATCGGTTTTTTAGTCTGATTCATGCGGTGTTTGTCACGATAAGACAGCAGGCATAGATGTGATCGAGGGTGATTGGAGCGGTCATCTGAGGGGCTTGCATGACCTGATTAACCAGATGGTATAAACCACTGATCGTTTTGAGCTGTGATTTTTTTAATTGGGTATTGATACAACTGACTCAGATGCGCAGCAGTCAAGGTTTGATCCACTGTGCCTGCAACCCAACGGCCATCGCCAAATAGCAGTAAGGCATGGGTTGCAAAATGCCACGCATGATTGGGATCATGGCTGACCATCATCATGGCGCGCTGTGCATAGCTAGATGCGAGCAGTTGCAAAGTCTGTTGCTGATGATGAATATCCAGTTGGGATAGCGGTTCATCCAATAGCAGCAGCGGTGTATCTTGCATCAGCACGGTAGCCAGAGAGACCCGCCGCCGTTCACCGCCCGATAACGTGGCCAAGTCGCGGGTGGCGAATCCTGCCAAATCCAATTGACCAAGTAGAGTGAGTGCTTGTAATCGATCTTCGGTAGATTCCCATGCAAAGCGTGACAGCCGTGCATGACAGCCAGTGAGGACTTTTTCGAGTACCTGCATTGGAAATGGCGTTTCATCTTGTTGGTGTAGCCAAGCCAATTGTTGGGCGCGTTGACGTGCTGGCCAGTGGGCAAGGGATTGGTGTTTTAGTTGGACGATGCCAGACTGTGGCGCGTGCCAGCCAGCTAGTGTTGCCAATAGGGTGCTTTTGCCACAGCCATTTTGTCCCAAAATTAACCAACGTTGCCCCGATTGGATCACTAGGTTGAGATCTTGGCATAGCGTGCGTTGTGCCTGAGTGATGGTCAACTGTTGTAATTGGAGCAGTGGCAAGGCTGGTGCAATGACGGCGTTATTCATGCGCATGGACTCCACGAGCGCGTGCATTAAGTAACCAAATAAAAATCGGTGCGCCGACGATTGCGGTGACGACTCCGACGGGCAGTTGGGTCGGTGCGATCAGGATACGCGCTGCAATATCGGCCATCAATAAAAATAGCCCACCGCCTAAAGCACAGGCTGGGATTAATAGACGTTGATCTTGACCAATCAAAAGGCGTAGTGCATGCGGCACAACCAAGCCCACAAAACCAATCATTCCCGCAGTAGTGACTGCGATGGCGGTCGCTACGGCGGCAAAAAAATACAGCATCCAATGTAGTCTCTGCGTGTTGATGCCCAGCGCATGTGCCGATTGTCGGCCAAGCGCTAGGATATTGAGGTCACGCATCAGCGGAATCAGCAGCAGCAGCAAGAGCGCCAGTGTGGTCAATGCCAATGGCCATGCTGCGCCTGACAGATCGCCTAACATCCAAAAAATCATGCCACGTAATAGCCCATCAGGTGCAAGGCTGAGGAGTAGCGAGCTAAATGCACCACAAAAGGCAGAAATAGCCACACCCGTTAGCAGCAGTCGCACTTGTTGGGTGGAGCGATCCTGACCTGCCAGTACAAACACCAATATAATTGCCACGCTCGCGCCAAGAATGGCGCTACCGTTGATCAAGGCTGCAGATGTCCCCAAGAGCATGGCCAGCAATGCTCCGACACTCGCACCACCCGACGTGCCCAGAATATAGGGGTCGGCCAAAGGATTGCGCAGCAGGATTTGTTGCAGCGCACCTGCCACGGCCAGCAATCCACCGACCGCAAAGGCTGCCAGACTTCTGGGCAGCCGCAATGACCAAATAATATCCCGTGCCATGAGGGCATCATCGGTATTTTGCCAGAGTTGCCATGGTCGATAGGTGGTGCTGCCTACGCTTAAGCTAATCAGCAGCATCAGCAGTACCAAACCCATCAATCCAAACAGCGTGATAAATTGTTTATGGCGGGTCAGGAGCGTGGGGGGCTGATGAGTCATCATGGCGGCTTAAGGTACTTTTCGGCGAGCGTGATCAATCGCCTCGCACAACTGTTGTGTGCCGTCTGCAAAGCGTGGCCCCATGCGACTGAGCAAATCAGGCGGTAGCACGATCAGATTCTCTCGTTGTACAGCGATTAAGTGTGGCCAACGTTGCCAGCGTTTTAGTGCATCAGCAGTGTTGGATTCTGCACTACTGGTCAAAATAACTTCAGGGTTTTTGGCCAACACCGCTTCATCATCAATGGTTGGTACAAGCTGAGGCAGCTTTGCAAACACATTGGTTGCGCCACAAATCTGTAAAGCACTCGAAATCACCTGTTGCTGATTAATCGTCATCAGCGGGCGATCCCAGACTTGGTAGAAGGCGGTGACATTGCGCCGTGTGGCATAACGCTGTTTGAGTTGGGCGATGTGCTGGTTAAAGGTGCGTGCAGCCTGATCGGCTTGTTGTTGATGCCCCGTCAGTTTACCGAGTCGTTGTAGTGTCTTAGGGATATCCGTGATCTGCGGTGACTCAGAATAGTAGATGGGAATCCCCAGCGATTCAACTCGTGCCAGTTGTGCGGATGGATTGCCAGAGTGCCATGCAACGATCAGATCAGGTCTGAGGGTGCGAATTTTTTCGAGATCAAAGCCCGTATAGCCACCAACGATGGGGCGTTGTTGAGCAGCAGCAGGATAGTCGCTATAGCTCACCACGCCCACCACGGTTGCGCCAGCCCCAATCGCAAATAGGTTTTCGGTTAAATGGGGCGATAGGGCAATCACCCGTTGTGCAGGCTGGGCGAGGTGAATCGTCTGACCACGATCATCTATCACCTTGATGGTTTGTGCATAAACAGGTGATAAGCAAACACCTATTATAATTATATATAGGTATATATAATTAATGTGGTCACTTAGCGCGCGCGTGGGCATGTATCGATCCAAGCAAAAAACAGTCAATATAATGAGCCTCTAAGCTTGATGAGTCTGTTGGCTGACCTGTGCTTCAGCGAACGTGGCCATCTGATTGTGGAGCGAGCAGGCCAGTTGTAACAGATGAAACGCTGTCGCCGCTCCGCTGCCTTCGCCTAGTCGCATATCCAATGTTAAAATCGGTTGTGCGTGCAGGGCATGCAGAATGCTCTGATGGCCTTGTTCGGCAGACTGATGTGCAAAAATCATCCAGTCTCGGCAGGCAGGTTGGATGCGTGTTGCTACCAAGGCCGCCACACTACTGATAAAGCCATCCACCAAGATGGGCAAACCTGCTTGAGCCGCTGCCAGATAACTGCCACACAAGGCCGCAATCTCAAAACCACCTAATCCACACAGCACTTGCACAGGGTCATCGGATGGTAGGGCGTGTTGGTCAATGGCATGCTGAATCACCTGTGCCTTATGTTGAATGGCTGATGCCGTGAGCCCTGTACCTGCTCCCGTTAATTGCACCGCAGGTTGAGCCAGCAAGCAAGAGGCGATTGCCGTCGCGCTGCTGGTGTTACCAATTCCCATTTCGCCCCCGATCCAACAATCAGTTTGAGCGGCAATAGCACGCTGAACTGCTGCATGCCCTGCCTGTAGTGCAATCTCGCACTGTGCCAAGGTCATCGCAGGTGTGTGCTGGAAATTGGCTGTACCACACACGGTTTTGGCTTGAATCACAGTGGGCAGCGCAGTGGTATCGCTCGCAACCCCCACATCAATGATTTCAAATTTTGCCCTGATCTGCTGTGCAAGAACATTAATTGCCGCGCCGCCGTGTACAAAATTAACTACCATTTGGGCAGTGACTTCACTTGGGTAAGCAGATACCCCCGATTGGGTGATGCCATGATCTGCGGCAAAGACACTGATCCAAGGTCGGGTGAGGCTCGGCTGCGCACGCCCTTGCATGGCAGCCAGTTGAGTGGCTAGCGTTTCAAGCTGTCCCAATGCACCAGCGGGCTTGGTTAGGACGGCTTGGCGCGCAACTGCGGCGGCTTGGCAGGGCAGATTTAAGGCCGCAATGGGGTGTTGCCACCATGTGAACTGAGGGATAAATGCACGACTCAACATCTTAATCTTATGATCCTTGGGTTGCGGGTTTAATCGACATGGGTAGCCCTGCCACCACCAAGGTGACTTGACCCACGACAGCAGCAATCATTTGATGCAGTCGCCCTGCCTCATCCCGAAAGCGCCGCGCCAAAGGGTTGTCTGGTACGATCCCAAAACCGACTTCATTGCTGACAAGGATTAGGCGTTGCGATGACTGCTGAATTCGCTCAAGCTGCTGCAAAAAACGCGTCCGCTCGGCCAGCCAGTCGGCATGTACAGCCGAAATACTGCTTTGATCCTGACAGAGCCAGTTCGAAAGCCATAAGGTCAAACAGTCAATGACGACTAGTGGCTCAGATCGCTCAGCCAACACCTGACTCAGGCGAAATGGCACTTCAAGGGTCTGCCAATGTGTTGGACGTTCAGCTTGATGTTGGGCAATCCGTTGCTGCATTTCTGGATCAAATGCTTGTGCAGTGGCAATCCATGTCACTGCGGCAGAGGTATGGGCGTGTTGTAACGCATAGCGACTTTTGCCACTACGCGCACCGCCGAGAACGAGCTCTACTGTCATAATATCGCCGACAAGCTTACAGCGTAGGACGATAGGTCAGGGTCAACATGCCGTTTGTGCCCAGCGTGCCGTAATTGGGTGTCAGCTCGTAGGCTTTATCAAACAGATTATTGATGCGCAGGCCAAGCGTAAGGTCTGGGCGAATGTCCACGCTACCCGATAGATTGACCAAACTGTAGCCACCCAGATGTGTGGTGTTGGCAGGATTGGTAAAACGGCGATTTGCCCCTTCGATTTCTGCGCGTACTTGCCAGTTGCTCTCGGCAATGCCTGCATACAACATCCCCGTATGTTTGGCACGATAGGTCAGTTGTTTATTCCGATTTGCCCCAATCGAGCGATCTTTGGCATCAAGGAAGTCATACGAGCCACCGACTTGCCACAGCCCATCTTGCCAGTCTGCTTGCAAGGTCAACCCTTGGATCAGGGCTTGATCAATGTTCACGGTAGTTGGGAACTGATAAGCCAATAGATCTTTAATTTCATTCTGATAGGCAGTCAAGCGGGTGTGAATTGTCTCGGTATCGTGGCGAACAAAGACTTCGTGGTTCTTGCCCGTTTCGGGACGAAGGCTGGGGTTGCCTTTAAAGAATGGCTCATCTGGCCAATACAACTCATTAAAACTGGGTGCTTTAAAGCTGGTTCCCATAGATGCCCCGAGTTGCCAAGTCGGCAAAAAGCGCCAGCCTGCACCTACAGAGTAGGTGGTTTCGTTGTCAAACTGAGAGTTTTGATCGTGTCGTAGGTTGGCTTGTAACGAAAATTGATTGTGCTCGAATACATAGCCCAGTAATGCACTATCAACCTTCCGTTGAGTTTGTGCAAAGGCGGTGTCTGATTCGATCTGTTGCTCAAGGCGCTCTAAACCCAATAACGCTGTACCGAACCGCCCCATGTCAGCGGTATTTTGCAGTTGATATTGGGTTTGCTCAGTCTTAAAGCTACTTTTGCCGCCACTGCCGTAATTGTCGTTATCATCAATGCTGCGGCCAATCTTCAGGTCTGATTGAATCTGTGGGCTGAAGCGCATTGTTGCCCATAGGTTGGCAGCGCCATTGTAACCATCGTTGTAGCTATCATGGCCGATGCCGCCATCATATTGATTGTTGACTTTAGCCAACAAGCTGGTCGCACCAACGGACAGTTGAGCATTAATTTTTTGGCTCAAATTCAAGCCAAGGCTGGTATTGCGATAACCGTCTTTGTCAGGATCATAGCCAAATCCAGCAGAGTTGCTGACAGCGCTGACGCCATCCGTTTCGCTATGGGAAACGGTCAGTGCTGCTTGTGTCTGTCCCCATGTGCCACTGATACCCGTACTGGCTTGTACACTGCCGTAATTGCCCGCACCAAGACTGACGAAGGCTTGTGGTCTGACTTGGCCTTGACGGGTAAAAATCTGAATCACGCCACCTACCGCATCAGAGCCATAGAGACTGGCCGCCGCCCCGCGTAAAATTTCGATGCGTTCAATTTGTTCAACAGGTAGATGTTCAACAGCAGGTGCACCCCCTGAGGCTGAACCATATCGAACACCGTCAATCAGCACCAAGGTGTGAGAGGAGTTGGTACCACGCATAAAAATACTGCTGGATTTGCCGATTCCCCCATTGCCCCGAATTTGTATGCCAGCCTGTGTCTTTAATACTTCTAGCACTGTTTCGCCGCTGTAGCGTTCAAGTTCAGCACGCTCAATGACGCTGATGTCACCCAGCACTTGTTTGAGGGGTTGTTGAATGCGGCTGGCCGTGATCACGGTCGTGGGTAGAATCGTTTCGGCAGCCATCGCAACGGTGGCGGGCATCAAACAAACAAGCGGAAGAAGGCGAAAAGCTAAATTAGACATGAGGTCTCCACAGGCCATGCCCGCTGCATGGCAATACGATAAAAGGATTGCAGACAGGGGAGGTATAGAGACAGACAAAGCAAATGCGGCGGCAGTACCGAATGACTGGCCGAACAACAGGTGCAATGACTGCAACGGACACCCTGCCGCGCGTCAAACTCAGCCTCGAATCGAGAGCATGAGTTGGTCATGGCCGGTATCCGGACTTGGAAGACTTGATCAATCCCCTTCCCACAAGCATTGCTTGCAGTGGTTTTAATGACTGATCCACACTTCACTTACCGTTGCAGGGGCAGTACAGGCTTTACACCTGTTTCCCGTTTAACTCATAGGAGCACCATGACGCCGCTATGGTAACAGATTGTAAATAAAACACCAATCATTGCGAAACGGGCTGTTGCCGCGCAGCGTGGACGCATGAGTAAAGGGTATGACCCAAAATTAGGTGTTAGGTATGCTGGCCTGATGATTGAAGTGTCAGATCAATCGGCATACACTCAGACAAAACCACAAGAATCCGTTGGATAGGAGTGACATGATGTCGGTGCAGCACACACAACTCCAACAACTCGCCGAGAGGCTGAAGTGTCCACCTGTGAGCCTGAATGCTTTTTCTGAGTTGTCAGAAGCACAATTAGGCTGGCTAAATACCCAGATTGATCGATTGATTCAGCAAGACCAGCAACGCCTACAGCGGCAGCTTGATCAGCGGATGCCGTGGTTTGCGCGGTTATTTTCTCGTCAAACATCGAGCCATTAAAAATGGTGCGCCTTGCAACGCAAGCAGAGCTAGACAAGCTCGCACGAGTTTTGGACGTGTCAGTGGAGGAGCTGACGTTCATGCAGCACATGCCAGTGGATGCGTTACGGCATTTACGCTTGGCGTTGGTCGAAAGATTGCTGACTCAAAACCGTTTGCAGTTGCAGTGGCTGGTACGCTGGGCAGTTTGGCTACCTGTTTGGCTGTGTGTGTTGATGGCGCGATATTGGTTGGATGCTGCGCTGACAGCCAATATTGCCAATCGATTACCTGCGAAAAAAGTCAATCTGATGGCGCAGCATTTACCTGTGGTGGTGTTGGCTGAGGTTGCCGGTCATTTAGAGCCAAGGACAGCACGCGAGCTATTACGCTTGCTGGCACCTGAGCGGATTGTGGCGATTGCACGTGTCTTGTTGCAGCATCGAGATTATATGACGATGGGACGCTTTGTGGGTTTGTTGTCGGACACGGTGATTAGTCGAGTAGCGGCAGCGATTGAACACGAAAGCGACCTATTAGAGATTGCGTTTTACATTGAGTCGACCGAGCGTTTGGATCATTTGGTGCAGGTATTACCTGAGGCACGGATTCGTCGTGCTTTGCTGTTGATTTCTGATCCCACGAAGCGTGCTGTGTGGCCAAAACTACTCGCGTTGATGAATGGTATCAACTATGGGCTGAAGCGTCGTCTGGGCGATCTGGCCGTTCGGCAGGGAGAAGGCGTGCTGAGTGCCTTGGTAGATGCGGCGCAAGAGTATCAGCTTTGGGTCGATTTGTTGGCAGTCGTGGCGGATTTGTCACCAGAAGCACAACGTCAGGTGGCTAATCTGGCGGTATTACAACAGCCTATGGTGATCAGTAATATCATACAAGCTGCTGATGAGGGGCAATTATGGACAGATATCTTGGTGATGTTGGGCTATATGCAGGAGTCAAATCGAGTCGCCGTCGCGCAGGCTATGGCGACAGCGTCTGATCAGGTATTGGCACATGTGTTTGATGCGGGCATGTTACGTGGCCAGTGGCCAGTGATTTTGGATATTGTACGGCGCTTACCACAGGATCAGCAGCAGCGTTGTCAGGTGTTGCTCAGGCAGTACGTAGGTCGCCTTGATCAGCAGACGATCAATTATTTGCAGCAGTTATTAGATCAATATCACATGACGCTGTTGACCACGCATCAAGCAATGCCATCTTGACGCGTATTGAGCTACATTTTGGGCAGTTGATCTTGCATCGGTAGCAGTTGTGCCAGCGCATGTTGATAGCCCCGTTCAACCAATTCATCCAGTCGATGCCACTCAAACATCCCAATCCCCTCAATTGGCATTCGAATGTGTAGGTGTGCGCGGGCAATTGCAGCGGATTGAATGGTGGTATCGCTGGCAAGGGTTGCGGTGCGCATCAGGATTTCGGAGAGCTTGGGTGCATGAAACTGGTTTTTGATGAGTTTATGCCAGTTGAGTAAGGCGCTTTGATCGGGTTCTTCAAGCCCCGCACCAGGTGCGCGGACATCGCCATTTTGGCTGACATTGCTGGCGATGATCGTGCCGCGTTCCAAGTGGTGCATCACATCGGTCGGTAGGTTATTGACCACCCCACCATCACACAGCAGTTGCTCATGCCATGCAACGGGTGGCGCTACGCCAGGTACACTCATGCTTGTTCCCACCCAAGCGGCCAATTCGCCTTGATCGTGTACCACAGGCGTACCCGTGGTGAGGTTGGTCGAAATACAATAGAATGCTTGGCGCAGGTTTTCGATGCGCTGTTCTCCAAAAATTTGTTTGAGCCGCTGATAAAAACGCTCGCCTCGAATCAGTGAAACCCGTGGCATGGTGTAGTCATTCAGGTAGTTGTGGGTGACAAAGGTTTCGTGGGCGATATGGGTCATTTCTAGACTATCAAACCCCGAGGCGACCAGCGCCCCAATAAACGCGCCCATACTGGTTCCGCCGACAATATCAACTGGAATATGCAGCTGCTCTAAGGCACGAATCAGGCCAATATGAGCAAAGCCGCGTGCGCCACCGCCACCTAGCACCAAACATAACCCTTGACCACTCATTTGGCGCGCCAGTGCAGCAATATCTGTTTGTGACCATGGATGGATAAAGTAGTGTGCGCGTGCTTGTGTGAGGGTTTTCCATGCAGCGGTATGTGGTGAGGGATTACCAACTGCTCGCAGTAGTACCAATTCGACAGGGCTTGACCATGTCTCCTGTTGCAGTGCCTGTGTCAGGCGATTGTGTTGCGGTGCTTGGTCTGCCTCGGCTAACAATAATGCTCGATCCGCTACATGCAGGCAGCGTTTTGCCCATGTATCGGTTGGGTGTTCAGCAGCATACAACACATAGTCATGCTGATTCTCTAGTTCTGCGAACCATGCCCGTAGCCGCAGATCATCACAACCATAATCCAAGGCAGTTCGGCTGAATCCTTCGCCAAAAATAGCCTCAACATGTGTGGCAGTGACCAATCGGACGCTTGGCCAGCCATTCAGATGGCGTGTTAGGGCTTCAGCCAATCGTATAATCGGTAGGTTTTGGCCAACTGGAATCAAAGACAATGTATGGCCTTTGCCACTCATGGGTTGGCGTTTATGTTGTGGCTGCGCCCGCTCAATCACCAGTTGAGTCAGATGCAGCAGGCGATTGGGTCGTGCGGTTAAAAAATCCAAAAAAACATCGCGCTTGATGCTGATTAATACACTGTCACGGATGGCGTAGACACTAGATTGGCGAGGCGTGCTGGCAAGAACACCTGTTTCGCCGACAATCTCGTAGCGATTGATATACACCGAGGTCTGATCAGGCAAGCTGGCACGCAGTCGGCCATAGGCCACAATATACACCTGATTTGACGCGTCTCCTGAAGTATACAAGCATGCGCCGCTTTGAAGATGCTGGGTCTGGAGATGGGGAATCAATTCGGTGAGATCCGCGGTACTGCATGGTGCGAATAGTGCGGTCTTGCTCAACAAGGTACTGAGTTCTTGGCTCATGCGCATCGTCCTTGGTTTCGCCAGTTAGCCCCTGATCACGCGCTCACACATCCAGTTGGATGGGTGGGGCAGGATCACGACAGTGTTTGTCATCTGAGCGATGTTGCTCTGTTCTCAGTCGAACAATATGACCAGTTGAACAGATCAGGTGTTGTTTAGCAAGGGCTGGTTCAATGGCGTTCTCACCAAAATCTGATCAAAATCCACAGGATTTGTGCTGCATATTTAACCGTGCTCGACGCTATGTTGTCTTGTGAGTGGGTTAGTGTGGCATATCTCAAAATCGACTACTGTTTTTAGTCAGCAAATTCGGTAGTCTTGGGCGTGTTTTTGACAATAACCAACAGGATGGTGCGAGAGATGTACGATTACCAAACACTGGCCGTGAGCCTTGATCAGCGGGTGTGTACCCTGACCTTGAATCGACCCGAACAACTGAATGCATTTACCGTTGAGATGGCCAATGAGCTGGTTGATTTTTTTACCCGTGCCAGTGAAGACGATGCGATTGGCGCGATTGTGGTGACTGGGGCTGGCCGAGCGTTCTGTGCGGGGATGGATCTCTCGGTGGGTGGTAACGTCTTTGGCTTAGATGAAACGCTTGAACCAACTTTGGATGACCTCCAACAGCGAGCGGATGATCCTGAGATCTTGGCTGGGGTACGTGATACGGGCGGACGTGTCAGCCTATCGATTTTTGATTGCAAAAAACCCGTCATTGCCGCCATTAACGGCGCGGCAGTCGGGATTGGTGCGACCATGACACTGGCGATGGATATTCGATTGGCCTCTGAGAAGGCGCGAATTGGCTTTGTGTTTGGCAAGATTGGTGTCGTACCTGAGGCGTGTTCTAGTTGGTTCTTACCCCGCATTGTGGGGATTCAACAGGCGCTGGAGTGGGTTTATACGGCGGATATTTTGACTGCCAGTGAGGCGCAAGCGGGTCGGCTGGTCAAGCAGGTCTATGCGCCTGATGAGTTGTTGCCCGCTGCACAGGCTCTGGCACACAAAATTGTGCGCCACCGCTCCCCTGTGGCGATTGCGCTAGCACGACAGATGATGTATCGCAACGCCGCCGCCAGTCATCCGCGTGTTGCGCATGAGGTCGATTCTCTGGCGATGTTTTATACCAGCGTTGGTGATGGTAAAGAAGGTGTGAATAGCTTCCTTGAAAAGCGCGACCCAACCTATACCAGTCAGGCCTCAAAAATGCCGAGTTTTTATCCTTGGTGGTAGGGGATGAGGTGGTGTCTATGGCATCACCTCAAGCCGATGTCGTCTCTCAAGTGATATTCGATATCGTTTAATGGCTCACAATGCGCCATTGTAGGCCGAAGGGTCGCAGGATTTTTTCGACTGTGGCCAATGTTGGGCTAGATCGTTCATGTTCGATCTTGGTCAAGGTTTGCGCGGCAACCTTGGTGAGCTTTGCCATTTCAGGCAGTGTGAGGTGCAACTCGGTGCGTAAATGCCGTAGCACTTGCGCAAATGACCAGTCTGGATTGGATTGAATTTGCTCAATGACCCGTTGTCGCTGTTGCAGTTGCTCGATTGGACTGAGCGGTTTAAAGCGTTTATCCATTACCAGTCCTCCAGTTGTTGGCACAGATCATGGAGGCGATGGGTGGTACGCTCGATGATCTGCTCAGATAGGCCAAGCTGGTGCATTATGGGCAGTAGGTTGAGCAGTCGTGGATAGAAATCCTGCTTAATCTGTTGTTGGATTGGCTGAGGGTTGAGGCCAGTCGCTTGAGTGATTTGTTGCAATACAGCGCTCCAGTTGGGCGCGCCCGCATCGTCTGATTGCCAGCGAATTTGTCGGGCTATTCCTTCTGGATGTAACCACATGGGTGCAAAGTCATAGAGCGGTGTCAGTCGGATCTGCCCTTGCCATGTGCGTTGAATCGCTGTATTACGGCCATGATTGTCAGTGTTGCCGAGCAAAATATTCGCCATATCGCGTTTGAGGTATTCGATGATCTCGGTTTGGGGTGTCGTGCAATACTCTGCAATGGCTTGACAGATTTGATTGTGAGTCAGAAAAATCCCAAAGCCTGCCCGACCGCATAAGGTCGCAATGCTTTCCTGTGCTAGCCGCTCTACTCCTGCTGTGGTGATTTGCCGATCAAAACGCGGGATAAACAGCGCTCGATCTTGCTGCTCCAATGTGGCATAAACCCGCAGACCCAGATGGTGTGCCAGTTGCATATAGGCTGCTTCAGCCTGAAAAATTGCCGCCAGCGCAGGATCACGGCCACGACTGAATTTGATTAACCAATGTTGCCATGCACGATGATCAGGTAGGCTATGGTCAAGGTAATACAGGCCATCCTCGGCTTGGGTCATCAGTAGTTTTGGCCATTCCCCTTGTACCCCAGACGAACCTGCCACAAACAGGCCATATTGCGCCAGTTTTTCCATAAACTGTTCGCTGCGTGAGGCAATCTCATCACGGGTGAAGCCTTGTTGTGGTATATCCGCGTGCTGTTGTAGCCAGTCTGCGGCTTCACGTACGCGCAGGTGTCCAATCGGATGACCTGCCCCTGCTAACAACAGTGGCCAATCAGCCTCACGTTCGGCATGCTCCGAATGATTCAACTGTTTAAGCAGTTCACGCCGTCCAAACCCTTGCGGCAGTAGATCGACCAAGAATGCTGGCCATGTGGTGGTATTGAGATGATTCAATTGGACAGGTAGTGCAGCGCTCAAGGCCGCAGCGTCCCGCCGATCCAGATAGTCAATGGCATGTTCAAGGGTATAGGCGGTCAGGCAGGGGGTTTGCCAACCTGTGTTGGATGCTGATTGGGGTTGTACGGTGGCGATGGCCTGCCACTGACCCGAATGCCAGAGTTCAATGGTGCAGTGAGTAGACATTTTGCTACTTTAGTAAAATACTCATAGGATAAACCCAGTATAGTCTTTTATTTTAATAGTGGAAATGGCTTTTTTTGAGGGCTTGGGGCTGTCCAGTCCCTGCAACTTGCTGGTATCCCCAGATGATGTGGATACCAGCACAGCGTCAAATGCCATGATTCAATCAAGACTCAAATTTGGCGGCACTTGAGCTTGAAGATGGCATCTGCCGTGCCTGCATATAGTGCGCCAATTGCTCGACCTGATCAGGATTGAGACGTAAGCCAAGTTTGGTGCGCCGCCATAAAATATCTCCTGCATGACATGCCCATTCCTGCTGCATCAAATAGTCTACCTCGCGTGCATAGAGGTCTGCCCCAAAATGCTGTCCCAATTCCGTTGTCTGTTGAATGTCATCCAGTAGATCGCAAGCCAACAGACCATAGCTGCGACTGAACCGAATCAGCATGGATTCAGGTAAATTTGGGTAGCGTTGGCACAGGTGTTGTTGGATTGCGACTAGTGTCGGATATTCAGCCGATGCCCCGACTAAGTAATGCTCTGCTGTCCAGCGTTTGCCCATCTGTGGAAAGAACGGCTGTAACTTATGCAGTGCTGCTTCAGCCAGTTTGCGATAGGTGGTGATTTTGCCACCGTAGATACTCAGCAAAGGCAGACCATCGGCGATATGGTCGAGTTCTAGTGTGTAGTCGCGCGTGATGGCAGAGGGATCATCAGATTCATCATCCAGTAGCGGACGTACCCCCGAAAAGTCATGCACGATGTCTTGCTGCCTCAGTTGACTGACAAAGTGCTCATTCACGATCTTAAGCAGATAGTCGATCTCGGCTTGATCAATCGCAACATCGGCAGGATCGCCATGATATTCCTGATCGGTTGTGCCAATCAGACAAAAATCATCTTGGAAGGGTAGAACAAACACAATCCGCCGATCCGTATTTTGTAGGATAAATGCGCCTTCATGCTGGTGAAAGCGCTTGACCACAATATGACTGCCTTTGATCAGGCGGATGCCATGTGGTGCGTTTTGTGCCAGACTTTGATCAAACACTCGATTGACCCAAGGCCCCGCCGCGTTGACGACTCCGCGCGCCAAGACCTGATATTGTTCGCCCGTTAGCTGGTTTTCACAGGTGATTTGCCACACCCCTTGATCAACGATTCGAGCAGCTTGGATACAGCGTGTGCGGGTGGCAATATTGGCATGATGCAGTTGTGCGGTCAGCGCATTGTGAATCACCAGTCTGGCATCATCGACCCAGCAGTCTGAATACTCAAAACCCTTGTGCATCGTGGGCTGTAGGGGACTACAATGTTCAAACTTGACGCCCTTGCTGTTGGGCAGCGTCACTCGACTGGCCAAATAATCATACAAAAACAACCCACTCCGTATCATCCACGCAGGTCTCAGGTGCGGGCGATGTGGCAGCGTAAAACGTAATGGCCAAACCAAATGTGGTGCGATCCTTAGCAAGGTCTCGCGCTCGGCCAGCGCTTCCTTGACCAAGCGAAATTCATAATGCTCTAAATAGCGCAGCCCGCCATGTACCAGCTTACTACTGGCGGATGACGTTGCCCCTGCCAAATCACCTTGCTCACACAACATGACCGACAGGCCGCGCCCCGCTGCATCGGCAGCGATTCCCGTACCATTGATGCCACCACCGATGATGAATAGATCATAAATCGGTAGGGGATGTGAGAAATTGGGCGACGCATTCATACAAAGACTCGGCTGTATTTTGTTCAATAATGAACGATGGTTTGACTAATTTAATTTATTGTGCAGAGTTTTACAACTCAAAATGTTCGAATTCGAATCTTTACAAAGGATTTTTGTGGTGCAGCAACAAAAAATAACCGAAAAACGATCAGATTTTTGCGATTTGGCAGGTCAAGCGCCCAGACTGATCCAATGATACAGATGTGTGGGCGCAATGACGCAGCCTATGCCAAGAGGCAGATGCTGAGTTTAGCCGTGCTTATGTGTCGCTATTATGATCAGCAATGACCAATTGTGTTGCATGTTCCTGCATGGCGCGCACCACCGACTCGGGTGGCATTTGATCCGTGAATAGATGTGTTGCATGGCTAATATTGCCCATACGAATCATGGCATTTCGGCCAAATTTGCTGTGATCTGCCGCAAGGAAAATCTGGCGGCTTTGATTGACGATGGCTTGTGCAACGCGAACCTCTTGATAGTCAAAATCCAATAGATCACCATCGGCATCTATACCACTGATCCCAATCACTGCAATATCGACCTTGAATTGACGGACAAAATCAACGGTCGCTTCACCGATAATCCCACCATCTCGATGTCGTACCACACCACCCGCAATGATCACATGAAAATCAGCTTTGCTGCTAAGAATGCTGGCCACATGCAGGTTGTTGGTAATGACTGTTAAGCCTTGATGCTGCAATAGTGCCCGTGCAATCAGTTCAGTGGTTGTACCAATGTTGATGAACAATGAGGAGTGATTGGGAATATGCTGGGCAATGGTTTGGGCAATACGAATTTTTTCGTCTAGATTTTGGATTTTACGATCAGCATAGGCGATGTTCTGAGTACTGGTATGTTCAGGCAACCCCGCACCACCATGGTAGCGTCGTAGACGGTTATCCTCGTCGAGCTGATTGAGATCACGTCGGATGGTTTGAGGGGTGACTTCAAAATGTTTGGCTAGCGCATCAATGGTCAAAAACCCCTGTTGCCCCACCAATTCAATGATCGCTTTATGACGTTCGGTTTGGTTCATGTATACAGCACCATAGGCAAAAGTGAAGATCTCTGCATCTGTGCATTGGCCGCCATTGGGGCATGTCGCAGCAGATAATCTGAAATTATCTAAAAAATCTGGTTTTTTTGCATTGGCAGGTTTTATTTTTAGGGCTTTTAAGCGTACCATTTTCGTTTTCGAATCTAAGTTGCACAGGATGATGACGACATGGCCGCTTATTTACTGGGGATTGATCAGGGAACGACCAGCTCCAGAGCGATTATTTTTTCGGCACAAGGTCAGCGGCTGCACACTGCCCAACGCGAATTTAAACAGTATTTTCCGCATGACGGTTGGGTTGAGCACGATCCGCGTGAGATTTGGCAAACAACGCTCGATGTCTGCCGTGAAGTGTTGCAAGTATCGGGTTTGGCCGCGCATCAAATCAGCGCGATTGGCATTACTAATCAACGTGAAACCACCTTGGTGTGGGATCGGGTGACCGATGAGCCGATTTATCCTGCGATTGTCTGGCAGGATCGCCGCACCGCAGATCAGTGCGAAAAAATGCGGCATGCCAAACATGAGGGCTTGGTGGTCGAGCGGACAGGCTTGTTGATAGACCCGTATTTTTCGGCCAGCAAGATTGCGTGGATTTTGGATCATGTGACCGATGCCCGCGCCCGTGCAGCCCGCGGGGAGTTGGCATTTGGGACGGTGGATACATGGATTCTGTGGAAGCTAACGGGCGGCAAAAGTCACTGTACGGATGCCAGTAATGCGTCGCGTACGGCGCTATTTAATATTCATACCCAAGCATGGGATGCTGATCTGTTGCGCTTGTTTAATATTCCTGTGCAACTGTTGCCTGAGGTCAAGGACAGCGCGGCTGAGTTTGGAGAGACTTTGCCGATTTGGTTAGATGGCAAAGTGCCCATTCGCGCGATGGCGGGTGATCAGCAAGCCGCCTTGTTTGGCCAAGCGTGTTTTCAACGCGGTATGGCCAAAAGCACCTATGGTACGGGCTGTTTTTTGATGCTCAACACGGGTGATCAGGTGGTACGCTCAGAAAATCGCTTGCTCAGTACGGTGGCCTATCGACTACAAGGCCAAACCACCTATGCGGTGGAGGGCAGCATTTTTGTGGCGGGTGCAGCGATTCAGTGGCTACGTGATGGTTTGGGCTTGGTCAAAACCGCCAGCGAAACCACTGCAATGGCCGAAAAAATTGGTGCAGACAACAGTGTATATATGGTGCCTGCGTTTACGGGATTGGGTGCGCCTTACTGGGATCCGCATGCGCGTGGGGCATTGTTTGGCTTGACCCGTGACACGGGCATTGCAGAGATTGTCACCGCAGGATTGCAAGCCGTCTGCTATCAAACCAAAGACTTGGTGCGTGCCATCCAAAACGATGGCGTACGCTTGAGTGGTTTACGCGTTGATGGTGGGATGGTCGGCAATGATTGGCTGGTACAGTTTTTGGCGGATATGCTGAATGTGCCTGTTGATCGGCCACAAGTCACCGAAACCACTGCGTTTGGCGTGGCATATTTGGCGGGCTTGCAATCGGGGATCTATCAGGATCTCGATGAAATTGCAGAGCAATGGGCGTGTCAGCAGCGATTTAGTCCACAGATGCGTCCCGCCCAGCGCGAACGGTTGTACCATGGTTGGTTGGATGCAGTGGAGCGAGTGCGGCGGCATTAACTGCACATTATTGGCGCTAAGCTTGTCTGAAAAATATGGCTAAGCAGGGTTGACTCTGTTGGCTTTTTGCTGAGGATAGCGATGATGTGGCTATACTGCCGCAAGAGAATTGATTCGGAACATCAACATGACACAACGTGCATACGCAGTCGGATTACTAGCGATTTTGGGACTGACTGGTTGTAATACCTTAGACCCACAACAAACTGCCCCATGGATCAACATGGGGGCACAGGTACTCGGTGCAGCGGGTTATGGTCAGCAAGGACAGGTGGCCGTGGCGATTCAAGAGACCTTATCACTAAGCAATCAACGCGCGACGACCACTTTGGCACAGTCTGGTGCTTTTGGTTTGCAATTTCCGCAGTCGGTACAGCCCGTAGTGGGGATTTTGAAACAAATTGGTTTTGCCTCACAGATTAATCGAGTTGAGCAAGCCATGAATCGCGGCGCTGAACAAGCAGTACAGCAAGCCCGTCCTGTGTTTGAACAGGCGATTCGGCAGATGAGTATTGTAGATGCCGTGGGGATTGTGACAGGTGGTCAGACGTCGGCTACGCAGTATTTTCGAGGTCGGACGGAAGCCAGCTTGCGTCAGCGCTATCAACCCATCGTACAACAGCAGCTTCAGACTACAGGGTTTTATGATCAATATCGGGCATTGCAGAGAGCCGTGAATCAATTGCCTGCCGCACAGCGTCCAAATGTTGATCTAGAGGCGTATATTATCAACCAAAGCCTTGATCGCTTGTTTCAAGAGATTGGGCAAGAGGAGATGAAAATCCGCCGTGATCCAGTCGGGCGTGGGAGCGAGTTGATTGGACGGGTGTTTGGGCAGGGGCGTTGAGTCGGTTTTTTGGATTATTTACGCTGCACCACTTGCACGGTTGGTGCAGCCAAAAATGCCGCTACACTATCAAACTCCAGATCCGACACAGGAAAATAATACCGTGCCGTCGCATCCCACTCATATATCCAACCACAATACACCGCATAATAACGTTGAGAATTCTTACGATAATGCGTGGCATACACAGGGACTTGTGTAACCGCGACACTGTTTAAGCCATATTGGTATACGGCTTGATCCAACCGTTGCAGCAACAGCTCAACAGGAGGTTGAATCGTGCCATGCGTTTGCATATACGCCAGCAAAAACCCAGCAAACCGCTCACCAATGTCGATACTGCCTTGCAGTGTGCTGAGCTGTTGGGATGTGGTATCAAGTGGTAATTTCTGCGCCTCAATTAACCGACGCAAGTCTAGCCAGCGATTCAGGGTGGTTTTTTGGCTAAAGATTTCGACCAGAACAAATGAGTCTACCAGTTGCCCAAGTTGCTGTAGGCGTGGGTCTAATTCAGAAGTCTGCAATGTCCCACTGCCTTGATGTAGTGCCAATTGCTTGATGTGTTGCGCGATTTTGATCAGCAAACTCAAGCTACTGACTGCGAGCCAAGACAGTACGCGCCAGAAATTTTTTTGGCTAGACATGATCATGTGCTTCCTGATAGATGGTCGGTTGATCGGCGCTCACAGCACCACATCCTCCGCCAAAAATCCACCGCTTTGGTGCGCCCAGAGCCGTGCATAGATGCCGTGCTTGGCCAACAGTTGTTGGTGTGTGCCTTGTTCAACGATCCGCCCTTGATCCAGTACCACCAACCGATCCATTGCGGCAATCGTCGACAGTCGATGCGCAATGGCAATGACCGTTTTGCCTTCCATCAGCCGATACAAGCTATCCTGAATTGCTGCTTCGACTTCTGAATCTAGCGCACTGGTCGCCTCATCCAGCAATAGAATAGGTGCATCCTTGAGCATGACTCGAGCAATCGCGATCCGTTGCCGTTGTCCACCCGACAGCTTCACCCCGCGTTCGCCTACGTGTGATTCGTAGCCTGTATGACCCTTGGCATCGGACAGTCCCAAGATGAACTCATGGGCTTCTGCTCGTTGCGCTGCTTGTTCAACCTCCGCTTGACTAGCATCAGGTCGGCCATAGCGAATATTATCGGTGACAGAGCGATGCAGCAAAGATGTGTCTTGCGTAACCATGCCGATCTGTGCGCGTAGGCTTTCTTGCGTGACCTCACGAATATCTTGACCATCAATCAGGATTTGACCTTGTTCCGTATCATAAAAGCGCAATAGCAGGTGAATCAGGGTTGATTTGCCTGCGCCTGACCGCCCGACTAGTCCAATTTTTTCACCTGCTTGAATGCGCAGACTCAAATCATCCAGTACTTGTTTTTCGCCACCATAAGCAAAGCTGATATTCTGAAAATCAATCTGCCCTTGTTTGACTTGTAGCGCTTGGGCATTCGGTTGATCCAGTACGGTCTGTGGCTTGGACAGCATGTTCATGCCATCTTGCACCGTGCCGATTTGCTCAAACAGCGTTGCCATATTCCACATAATCCAATGTGACATGCCATTGAGTCGTAGTGCCATGGCTGTGCCCGCTGCGACCGCGCCAATGCCCAATTGATTTTGTGTCCAGAGCCAGAGTGCAATGCCCACTGTCCCCAACAGCAGCAGCATGGACAGGGTGTGATTGACGATCTCAAAACCACTGACCAAGCGCATTTGTTTATGTACGGTTTTTAGAAACTCTTGCATTGACCAGCGCACATAGCCTGCTTCGCGCCCTGCATGTGAGAACAGCTTGACGGTACTGATGTTGCTGTACGCATCAGTGATACGGCCTGTCATCAGTGAGCGGGCATCTGCTTGTTTCTTTGAGATTTTGGACAAACGTGGAATAAAATAAATTACCGCCAGAACAAAACCAACCAGCCACAACAGCAACGGCAACATCATCCATAGGTCGAATTGCCCCAAGACCAAAATGATCGTGACAAAGTAAATCATCACAAACACCACGATATCTGCGGTGATCATCCAGACTTCACGGATGGCCAAGGCGGTTTGCATGACTTTGGCTGAGACACGACCTGCAAATTCGTCTTGATAAAACCCCATACTTTGCGACAGCATCAATCGGTGAAAATTCCAGCGTAAGCGCATTGGAAAATTACCTGCCATCACCTGATGCTTGTTGGTAGTTTGTAGCGCAATCAGGCCAATACTGCCAATAATGATGCCTGCCAAGAGCATGAGCTTCACTTTTTCTTGTGTCCATAATAGCTCGGCAGGAATGTTGCTGAGCCAATCGACCAACTGCCCCATCATGGCAAATAGTAGTGCTTCAAATATTCCGATTGCTGCGGTCAAAATCGTCATGGCTAACAAAAATGGCCGCAGTCCTTGTGTACTTGCCCACAAAAAACCAAAAAAGCTTTTGGGTGGA
>JAYXXU010000222.1:0-5959 GCA_036019135.1 Pseudomonadota bacterium
GGCTCAATGATCGGGTTGTACCGTTATTCGTGGCTATTGTGCCGCGCAGTCATTCGATGTTTAAGGGGTAAACATGAAAGCGATGATTTTGGCAGCAGGTTTAGGGACGCGCTTGCGGCCATTGACCTTGCACACGCCGAAGCCTTTGCTGTCTGTCGCGGATCAGCCGTTGATTGTGTGGCACTTACGGGCGTTGGCAGCAGCGGGTATCACTGAGGTGGTGATCAATACCGCATGGCTCGGCGAACGTTTAGTCGAAGCGCTGGGTGATGGCAGTCAGTTCGGTGTGCAGATTTTATGGTCGCATGAGACAGAGCCGTTAGAAACCGCAGGTGGGATCATTCAGGCATTGCCACTGTTGGGTGATCAGCCTTTTTTGCTGGTCAATGGCGATGTGTGGACGCGGTTTGATTTTGCGCAGTTGACGGAAGCTGATCTGGGTGGGTGTCTGGCACATTTGTTGTTGGTGGATAATCCAACACAGCATCCGACGGGTGATTTTTATCTGGCGATGGATGGGCAAGTTTTATCAGATGCGCCAGATGGGCAGGCCAAGCTGACGTTTGCGGGGATCAGTGTATTGTCACCGCAGTTGTTTGCAGGACTAGAAACGGGTAAACGACCACTTGCGCCGTTGTTGCGTGCCGCGATGCAGTCAGGTCAGGTCAGCGGTCAACACCTGCAACAGACGTGGGTCGATGTCGGCACGATTGAGCGACTAGAGCAGCTTGATCAGCAGATTCGGGCAGGTCATATTTAGATCAGTCCAGTATTTTGATCGTGCTGGGTAAGACGGTATGCTGTTGCCCAGCAGACTACCATAATGGTTTGGGTCATAAAAACAAAGCGGCCAATTGGCCGCCTGATTGTTTGATGCATTTGCCCAATCGCTTAGCGATTAAAGCCATCATCATCAAACGAAGGTTGATAGTCTTGCTCAAGGTGCTGTAGATGCTCATGCATCGCACGCTCGTGTTGAATTCGTTGATAAATTTCTTCACGATGCACAGCGACTTCTTTTGGTGCATTGACTCCAATACGAACTTGGTTGCCTTTGACCCCTAGTACGGTCACGCTCACTTCATCCCCAATCATCAGGGTTTCCCCGACACGGCGGGTTAGAATCAGCATGGATATTCTCCTTGTTCCTTCAATATTTGGCGAGTCGCCTTGTGTGCAGTATGGCGCAAAGTCAAGCTCTGCAACAGTCCTGCCCCACATGTTTATGGTTTGGCTCTGTATCAACTTTGAGGGCTGATTGTCGTCAGCCCGCAAACTGTTCACATCACCAAACACCGACAGTTGATTTTATGCTTGAGCGCGGCTTTCTCCAGACTCGCGATCTAAGTCAAATGCAGTATGCAGCGCTCGCACGGCCAATTCCAGATACTTTTCATCAATCACCACAGAAATTTTGATTTCTGACGTTGAAATCATCTGAATATTGATGCCTTCAACTGCTAGTGTGCTGAACATCTTGCTGGCCACGCCTGCATGGGAGCGCATGCCCACGCCAACAATCGAAACTTTAACGATGGTGTCATCACCAGTCACTTCACGTGCGCCAATTTCTTGCCCGATTTGTTGGAGCAGGCCAAGCGCTTTTTTCATTTCGCTACGATTGACTGTGAACGTGAAGTCTGTCGTACCGTCAGCGGCGACGTTTTGTACAATCATATCGACTTCGACATTGGCATCGCCAATTGGAGACAAGATGCGAGAGGCAATGCCGGGCTGATCAGGCACACCACGCACGATGAGTTTGGCTTCGTCACGGTTAAAGGCAATACCAGAGATAATCGGCTGTTCCATGTCTGTTCCTAATTCTGTGGTGATCAATGTTCCAACGGTGGTTTTAAAGTGCGCATCAAAAGCACCATCGTTAGGATTGTCAAAGCTTGAGAGTACCCGTAGTGGTACTTGGTATTTGCCAGCAAACTCAACTGAACGAATTTGCAGGACTTTTGAGCCTAAACTCGCCATCTCAAGCATTTCTTCAAACGTCACGCGGTCGAGTTTTTTGGCTTTGGGTGCCACGCGTGGGTCAGTGGTATAGACGCCATCGACATCGGTATAAATTTGGCATTCATCGGCTTTGAGTGCTGCGGCCAGTGCAACACCCGTGGTGTCTGAACCGCCACGACCCAAGGTGGTTACGTTACCTTCGGGATCAACGCCTTGGAAGCCAGCGACAATTAACACCTTACCTGCATCCAGATCACGGCGCATCGTGCCATCATCAATCGATTGGATACGGGCTTTGGTGTAGGATTGATCGGTCAAAATCCCGACTTGGCCACCAGTGCAGGATTTGGCATCAACACCGAGCGATTTCAGTGACATCGCCAAGAGGGCAATCGTGACTTGCTCACCTGTCGAGACCATTTGATCAAGTTCGCGTGGATCAGGTGTGTCAGTAATCGCTTTGGCCAAACCGAGCAGGCGGTTAGTTTCACCGCTCATGGCAGAGACGACGACCACGACTTGATGACCGTGATCGTGCCAGCGCTTGACCCGCTGTGCCACATTTAAAATCCGCTCAGGCGTACCCATTGAAGTGCCGCCGTATTTTTGGACAATCAGTGCCATAGTGATTCCATTATGTAGCGCCTCAGCGCGATGATGTGACCGAGGCGGGTTTTCGTTTGAGATATTGCGACGACCGTCTACTGAGTCGCGCTAATGTTAGCCAAGTTGTTCAGCAATCCAAGCAGGCAGTGCAGCAAGGCTGGGTTGATACGCATCTGATAACGGCGCACCACCTTGTGCCAGATCGGGCTTGCCGCCACCTTTACCCCCGAGTTGGGTGGCCAGATGACTGATGATGGCTCCTGCTTTGAGCTTTTGGGTGTAGCTTGCCCCGACTGCTGCAATCAGAGCGACTTTGTCTGCATCTTTGCCTGCCAAGACAATCACCGCATCACTGAGGCGAGATTTGACGCTATCCATCAGATTACGCAGATTTTTACTGTCCATCTCGACACTAGCGATCAAGACAGGGACACCATTGATCTGTTGTACGGCATTGATCAGTTCGGTGCTTTGCGCACTGGCGAGCTTTTGGTTGAGACGTTCGATGTGTTTTTCGAGGTCACGGCTACGTTCAAAAGCTGCATTAACCCGATCAAAGGTCTGTTCTCGGGTGGCTTTGGTCAAGCTGGCAATTTGGCTCAGTTGTTGATCGGCTTGTTGCACGTAGGCAAGAGCAGTAAAGCCAGTCACAGCTTCAATACGGCGAATTCCTGCGGCAATCCCACCTTCACTGGTGATTTTGAACAAGCCGATATCGCCTGTGCGCTGCACATGAATCCCGCCACATAGTTCAATCGAAAATTCACGCTGATCGACTGTGCTGCCCATTGCCAACACTCGCACGCTGTCGCCGTATTTTTCGCCGAACAGTGCCATTGCACCACGTGCTTTGGCTGCATCCATGTCCATCTCTTCAATGGAGACAGGTTGGTTGGCAAGAATCTCACGGTTGACACGTTGCTCAATCTGGCCGATTTGGGCTGCTGTCACGGCTTGATCATGTGCAAAGTCAAAGCGCAACACGTCACTGGCCACCAATGAGCCTTTTTGGCTGACGTGTTGGCCGAGGATTTCGCGCAGCGCCGCATGCAAGAGGTGGGTTGCAGAGTGATTGCGCACAATCGCTGCGCGCAAATCTGCTTTGACCTGCGCTTGTACAGCAGTGTGAGTTTGTAGCTGCCCGACGGTGACCACCCCTTGATGTACAATCGCACCACCTGATTTTTTGGTGTCTTGCACCTCAAAAATCCCATTGCTGGCGGTTAGTGTGCCAGTGTCGCCAATCTGTCCACCACTTTCAGCATAGAAAGGTGTGCGATCCAACACGACTAAACCTTGTTCACCCTCCAGCAATTGGTCAACCGCTTGGCCGTCTTTATATAAGGCAATAATCTGGCCTTGGCCGTCGGTGGCGCTATAGCCATCAAATAAGGAGTCTTGTTCGACTTTGACGATGCTGTTGTAGTCAATACTAAATTTACCTGCATCACGGGCGCGCTGGCGTTGTTTTTCCATTTCGGTTTGGAAGCCCGTCTCATCTACGGACAGACCGCGCTCACGCGCAATGTCAGCAGTCAAATCCACAGGGAAACCATAGGTGTCATAGAGTTTAAAGGCCACTTCACCCGAAATCACATGGCCTTGTAATGTCGCCAGTTCAGCCTCCAGCAAACGCAGTCCTTGATCAAGGGTACGTGCAAATTGCTCTTCTTCTTTGAGCAAGGCCGCTTCGATTTTGGCCTGTTGGCTGACCAATTCAGGATAAGCCTCGCCCATGACCGCAATCAGCGGCGTGACCATCTGATTAAAAAAGCTGCCTTGAGCGCCGAGCTTGTTGCCATGTCGCACGGCACGGCGGATGATCCGACGCAGAACATAGCCGCGCCCTTCGTTGCTTGGATTCACCCCGTCCGCAATCAAGAATGAGCAAGAACGCGCATGATCAGCCAGTACGCGTAGGGATGGCTGGTTCAGGTTGTCCGTGCCGACCAGTTGTGCAGCCGCGGCAATCAAGGTTTGGAACAGGTCAATCTCGTAGTTGCTGTTGACGTGTTGCAGGACTGCGCTGATCCGCTCTAAGCCCATGCCTGTATCGACACTGGGGGCGGGCAGTGGGTGCAAGACCCCATCCGCAGTTCGGTTAAACTGCATAAAGACGATGTTCCAGATTTCGATATAGCGGTCGCCATCTTCTTCAGGAGTGCCAGGAAGCCCACCAGCGATGTGATCACCATGATCATAAAAAATTTCGCTGCAAGGGCCACAAGGTCCTGTATCACCCATCGCCCAGAAGTTATCTGAGGCATAGGGTGCGCCTTTGTTGTCGCCGATTCGAATGATCCGCTCAGGGGCAATGCCGATATCGTTTTGCCAATAACCAACTGCCTCATCATCGGTATGGTAAACCGTAACGTATAAGCGATCTTTGGGCAGATTCATCCAGTCAGAACTGGTCAAGAACTCCCATGCAAAATGAATTGCATCGCGCTTAAAGTAATCACCAAACGAAAAGTTGCCGAGCATCTCAAAAAATGTGTGATGCCGTGCGGTATAACCGACATTGTCCAAGTCATTGTGCTTGCCACCTGCTCGAACACATTTTTGACTACTGGTTGCGCGGGTATAGTCGCGCTTATCCAGCCCCAAAAAGCAATCTTTAAACTGATTCATGCCTGCATTGGTAAACAGCAAGGTGGGGTCATTAGCTGGAATCAATGAGCTAGAGGCCACGCGAGTGTGACCCTTCTGTTCAAAGAAGCTTAAAAAGGCTTCACGAATTTCGGCGGCGGACAGTACACGCGACACGGGCAACTCCTTGGTGGTCATGAGGTGGGCAATCATGAGGTTTCGGCTGCCTTGCACCAATCGGGTGCGGATGGCTAGCAATAAAGCCGCATATTGTAGCGGATCTACAGCAAGGCGGCTATGGGGCGACTGATCGGCCAGCAAAAATGCTGTCCAAAAACATGCTGAAATTGGGACACGTGAGCGTCGTCAGTGTTTTTGTTGTACTTGCATCAGACTGTTTTCGGCAGCGATGGTCTGCAACAGTTCAGGGTCTTCTGGCCGCTGTGGTGGTGCGGCAACAGTTTTGGGGCTCAGCAGGGTAGTTGGCCGACGTTCCCGCGCAATTTTAAACAACTGATAGGTGTGATTGACGTAATTGGTCACGCCTTTGATGCCTTTCATATATTCGGTCAGTTCTGCGGTCATTTGGGCGGGAATCATACGAATGGGTCTAGCAGGATCAAAGTGATCAAAACGCAAATACCACCAAGGCTCACCGCGTCGCAGTGACAGCGGTTGTTTGGTGTCATACCATTCAAATGCCCACATTAAGTGCCGTGGCCAGATGTCAGCGGGGAAGCGTCCAGACACCATAATGCCTGGTAAGGGCTGGGGTCGCCAATGGTTAAATGGCGGCAGT
>JAYXXU010000223.1:0-2036 GCA_036019135.1 Pseudomonadota bacterium
GTCACATTCAACACATAGCTGACCACGCTACCAGAATGGGCTTGTTGTGTCCCAACTTTGGTGATGCTTAACTCAGCCAAGCCCATAATTTCAGTATTGACCGCACTACTATTATTAGCAGAATTTAAATCTGTCGCATTTTCAAATACAGTTGCTGTGTTGGTCACAATACCAATCGGTGCATTGGGTGCAACGTTGGCCTGAATAATCACCGTACAGGTACTATTTTGAGGGCCTGTATAGGTGCCAGAAACGGTTTGACCACTGACTGTTGCCGCAGGACAGGTCGCGCCCCCTGCTGCCGTGGTACTCACCACACTAATATTGTTAAATACCGATGGGAGCGTATCCGTGTAAAGCGCAGGTGTCCCACCCGAACGATCACTGATATTTTGGACAATCAAACGATACTGAACAACGTGAGTCCAATACGCTTGCTGTTGGGTTTGTATAAAAGCACCTGTTGTGCCAAGTCTCTGGCTTTTGTTGATAGTCAGATCAGCATCCGCCTCAATCGTAGAGACACCAAAGAAAAAACGATCCCCAGATACGGTCGTACCAGACTCCCACTGAGCATTTCCGCCATCCCCTCGGACAAACACATCAAACGTTAATGAGGTGATTCGACGACCTTGTAGCAACACGCTGCCCGATGCACCACCACTACCTGTCGTCGTCCCCAGTGTGCTGGCACCATTGGTAATTTGATTGCCTAAAACACGTAATTCTTGGCTACCTGCAATTCGACGTAAGGTTACTGTATTATTCAATGAGCTATTACCAGTCAAATCAAACTCAGCACTAATGCCAAGTCTCCCACCCGTTGCACTATTACCAAAAAACCCTCCCAAACCTGCTACATTTAATACTGGATTCGTCAGTGGCTGATTAAAAGTCACTGTAATCGTCCCAACGCGATGACGGCCGCTGGTTGATAATCCAGCTTGTTGTAGACCACGAACCGCAGCAAAAAGTCCTGTGCCATAATTGTCTGTAACACTGACTCCACCCGTTGTCCCGCTTGAGCATAGGCTCCCATTCACGCAAGTCCCAACAGCATTTTGCTGAGTAGCGGCAAAGTGAAAATTCTGAGGGTTACCAATACCATTGAGTGGCGAATAAATCACCGCATTGGTGACTGCAGTCCCCCCTGCTGTCACTGTGCCCCCAAACATCAAGTCAGGTCGATTACTCTGTCCATCATAAGTTGAGGTACTAAATCTTGAGCTGATGGAATACGTCACGGTTGTGGTCGGTGTGTAAGTCTCTGCCACATTATCATTTGGATTATTTCGGTTCAGTTGATACGTATTGGTTTGGCTGGTTTGTGTAGGGATATTGGCAGTGGTATTGCCACCACCTGAAAACAATTCAATTGTAGATGGGGCTGCATGTGCTTGAGCAGATAAAAATAACACCCCCACCAACGTTAGCAATAGCACAACCAGCGGCTGATATGGCTGCTTTAGGGCACGCTGAAAAGATAGAAAGGTCATAACCATGCACTCATTAGATCTGCAATGCAGCAACTACTGCGTTTCGGTGGAGACCACCTTGATTGGATATACGCCCTACATGACTCAAACAGCGATTCGAACCACAGCCTTAACTTGCACCAATTTGGCAATTTTGAGTGTGAAAATCAGGCAGGGGCACAACACTATGTAGAAAACGTACAAAACTAGCGCATATTGTGTAGCGAGATGCTCAATGGGAACAAGCGAATGACTTGCCACTGACGAAGAGTGATCCACCTTTCGTCAGTGTTTTGCTAAAAAGCAGGGTTGTTGTAGTCATGACTATTTTTTGAAGCCTGAATTAAAGCTGTTTAAAGTATAAGTTGGATACTGTCGCTACAATGTTGCTCTCGTCTCAATAAAAAAGCTGGCCATATTTTTGGCCAGCTCAAAACAGGTTTTGACTTGGCGATTACAAAGGCCCCTCAGCCAAGGGTGGGACTTGGACACAGAATCGTACCCGTCCCTGCTCAGCAGGCCGTACCACACCCGTCATCAACCAACTGATCTCTCCAGAAC
>JAYXXU010000224.1:0-1961 GCA_036019135.1 Pseudomonadota bacterium
GCTGTCGTAGTCATGAGATTAAACACCAATGGTCGTGAACATATATAGCTTATCAGTTGCTTATCATGGCTTACTTGTGATTTACTTAGCAAACGATAAGTAAGGCTTTTGGTGTTCTTATGGAAAATTTGAGTGTTAAGTCGGTCACTGACGCGCTTGGATGCACGCGGGCGGGTTTAGCAGCAAGACTGGGTATTGATCGCGCTGCTGTGTATCAGTGGGGCGAGTTTGTTTTGGCCAGTCGCATCAAAGATTGCCGCGCCCTAATGAAGCAAGCGGAGAAAGAAAAAAACCGAGGCAAAAGTTTTGCGGCTTCAAGCTGGTCGAAAGTGAAGCTAACGATCAACTTGAGTTCTATGCCGAAAACAAAAACCCCAGACCTTTCGGCTGGGGTTTAGTGCTTGCTGCGTGATTACCAAGTCGAAGCAACAAGCGGAGCAAATCAATGCAAAAGGATTTAAACATGGAACAGAACCTAAACGCAAGGCTCTATGAGCAAGCGGCATCAGCAGAACAGCACGCCGACATGCTGCATCAGCGTAATCAACTATTGAGCAGACAGCTATCAGCAATGCGGTCACAGATCCGCAAGTCGCACTCGCAAGCGCATGTGCGCACATGGCAGTTGCAAGACATTGATCGCGACTGCGACAAGCGTATTTTTGCCGCCAATTTTCGCACGATCCTCGTGTTTATCGCGCTGGCGCTCAGTGTCGTCTACAACGTGTGTGGGGGTGCATGATGCCACATTCCAAAGCAGATCGAGACTCACAGGCTCAAGTCATTCGCACGATCCAGTTGCTCAGCGAGATGCGCCGCATACACCCTCAGAAGATAACGACAGGCGATTGTTTGGCAGTGTTGGCGGCCAAGGGGCATGACCTACATTTGCGCAGCGCCCAACGCATGATGCTGTGTTTACAAGGTATTGGCCTTATTGACTGCGGGGCTGAATGCCGTCCCGCCAAGTGGTTTTTGACAGATCAGGGCAAAAAATTTCTGGGGGTGCAATCGTGATCATCTCCCCGCAAAACCGCCAATTACTCGCCGACGGTGGTCACCTCCTGCTGTGGAATGGTGACTTGTCCGACCTGTACCAAGTCGGAGATCCAGAGTTTATCGAAGGCATCCCGCTTGTCGTCACCAATGCAGAGATCGCGCACGTCGGCGGCCAAGACTGGCAGCGCGTCACAGTGAGGGCGATCAATCATGCCTAAACCACCATCACCACAGATCGACCTTGGCTTCGAGCCACCAGCGACAAACGTCGTGCAGTTTCAGCAATACGCCGTCGCCAACGAGTGCGGCGTGTACGACAAAAACGTCGAGGTGCTTGAGCTGCGGCACGGCAAGCACAACTGGCTGTTAGCGACAATCACCATCGCTTTTACGCGCCAAGGTTATTTCGTCGGCTGCGCATATCACATGCAAAGCAGCGGCAAGTCACTGCCGTGCAGCATTGGCCAGTCACCGCATCCATCGCGCCGTAACGCACTCATCGCAGGCAAGGCGCAACTGTCCGCCATGCTGGCGACACTGGCGCAAAAGTCGCCGCTAGTGCGTGAGATGGTCGCTTACAAGCAAATCAAGCAATGGCTCGACGGAGGTGTATCTTGAAAAAATTCACTCCGAATACGTTCCAATGTCCGAACGCGCTTGTCGATCAATACGCCGAAATCTTGAGCGGCAACGCTTTCAAGTGCTTGACGATCATCATCCGCAAAACGCGCGGCTGGCACAAAGACAGCGACGCAATCAGTCATTCGTCGTTTAAAGGCATGAGCACCAACACCGCAAAAGCAGCATTAAAAGAGTTGGTGGGGCATGGCTTGATCAATGCAACGACACATCCAAACCGCCCAGCGACATATTCGCTGACCGACTTTTTTGATGACGGCCTATCAGAAATTGATACCCAATGCCTATCAATTATTGATACCCAAGATGATTCACGCCTATCA
>JAYXXU010000225.1:0-1609 GCA_036019135.1 Pseudomonadota bacterium
TGACTCGCAAAACATTGAGCTTTTCAAAGACCAAGCAGAACCATGAGGCTGTACTGCACGCCTTCATCGTGCAGTACAATCACGAGGTCAGGCAAAAATATGAAACACGTCTGATTTAGACACTACCCAAAATACGATGAGTGTTTCCTTCGAAAATTTTCATCCAGTTGTTGAGTTTATAATGAGTTTGGTTATTGAGCTTGATCAAAATCATGGACCGCTGTTAGGCAAAGCGATTTTCTATATTTTCGGTTTAACTGTTTTTGTGATTGGCTGGTTTATTCCAATGCTTCTGCTAGAGGAGCTTAATTTTTTCTTACAGAAGCATTATTTTTCGCAGTTGTTCGTGAATGGTGCAATTCCATTTGAAAATACGGAGTTTGATGATCGTGCGTAAATCAACAGCTTGACCGATACTTACTCTCTGTCTTGAGTTCTTGATGATGATTTGACTGAAAAAGTTGTTTCTTACCCGTTGAATCCTTTAATAAATCAAGCTACAGCCCATCACCTTTCCCCATCCCCGCGCATTTTCTGGCAAAATAGTCCGCCCACCTTAAGTGTGGGTAGCCGTTAGAACCGGCGTTGACCATTTTCCAATGCGATTTGCCAGACGGGTTGACCCGCTGGTCGATCCAAAACACGAGTTGCAATCATGAGCGATGAACAAAACAGCGGCGTAGACTACAAACCGACTTTAAACTTGCCCGATACTGAGTTTGCCATGCAAGGCCAGCTGGCCAAGCGCGAGCCGCAATGGCTGGCCGAGTGGCAAGCCGACGGCTTGTATCAGCAAATCCGTGCTGCACGCGTCGGTGCGCCCAAATACATCCTGCATGATGGCCCTCCGTACGCCAACGGGCAGATTCACATTGGGCATGCAGTCAACAAAGTTCTAAAAGACATTATTATAAAATCCAAAACCCTATCAGGATTCGATGCGCCGTATGTGATGGGCTGGGATTGTCATGGCCTACCGATTGAACTGAAAGTCGAAGAAAAAGTCGGCAAAGTCGGCGTCAAAGTCGATGCGGCTACCTTCCGCGCTGAGTGCCGCAACTATGCCGCCGCACAAGTCGAGCTGCAAAAAGCTGATTTTCAGCGCTTGGGTGTGATTGGTGATTGGGACAATCCGTACCTGACCATGAACTTTAAGCAAGAAGCTGACACCGTGCGCGCGCTAGCCAAAATCGTCGCTAACGGGCATGTGCAAGCGGGTCTCAAACCCGTTAATTGGTGCTTGGATTGTGGTTCAGCGTTGGCTGAAGCTGAGGTCGAATACGAAGATAAAAAATCTGACGCGATTGATGTCGGCTTTACTGTCAAAGACTTAGCTGACTTATCCACAAGGATCGGTGTGGCTGTGGATAACTTATCCACAGTTGATATCGTGATCTGGACGACCACGCCGTGGACATTGCCCGCCAACCAAGCCGTCGCCCTAAACGCCGAGATCGACTACCAACTGATTCAAGCACAAGGCGAGCAAGGGACTGCGCAACTGATCCTCGCGGCTGAGCTGGTCGAAAGTGCCTGTGAGCGTTACGCGCTGCAAGACGTGCAAGTGCTGGCGAGCTTTAAAGGTCAGGCGCTCGAAGGTGTGCAGCTC
>JAYXXU010000226.1:0-2561 GCA_036019135.1 Pseudomonadota bacterium
TTCATCGTAACCAGCAAAAATCCACACAAGTTGTTCTTTACAAGTTCTTAAAGATTCAGATCCAGCTCATCACTGCGATCTTTTCCCCTCAACTCCTAGCAGCTTCGCTGTCCAGTCCGTCTCGGTAGGTGAGCCATTCTACTAGAATTTTTCACCGTGTCAACACTTTTTTCAATTTCTTTTTCAGTCGATCAATTTTTGATCATTACCGAAAACAGCCTCTACTCCTCAGTGCCAGTGATCATTTCTAACCACCTCAACTTCACTCTACCCGCCAAGCCCCTGTATTTACTACAGTTTCTGTCGCTGCATCGCGTCGCTGTGGGGTGCATTCTATAGATTTCTGTACCAACGTCAACACCTTTTTCAGTATTTTTTGAATTTAGTTGATGACTGCTTATTTAGTAGGCGTTTTTGGGCTATTTTGGCTGGATTCGTCGTTTTTTTAGTCAATACCAGTCAAAACAACTTTCAGCTTCTGAATATGAACAGGTCAAAAGCCTGATCAACCATCCTGCGGTCGGATGATCAGGAGGGAAATAGAGACCCTCCTGTTGTGCAGATACGATGTTTTGGCTATCAGCCAACCACAATCACCCGTGCAATGGCTTTTTTGCCTGCTTGAATCACGACATTTGATCCTTCGCTTAAGGTGTAGCTGGCATCAATCACTTGACCATCGACTTTGACTGCTCCACGTCCTAGTGCATCTTTGGCTTGCGCGGCATTTTTGGTCAGCCCTGCTCGACTCAATACACTGGTGATAAACAGTTGCGGCTGACCTTCTAATGATAGGCTCACTTCTGGCATGTCCTCTGGCAGCTCATCACCAATGATGCGATTGCCTGCACTCTTGTGTGCATTGGCGGCAGCTTCTGCATCATGGAAGCGCTCAATCAGTTCTAACGCCAGTTCACGTTTGATCTCTTGCGGATTGCGGCCGTCTTGCATCTGCTGTAGTAGATCATTGACCTCATGCATGCTGCGGAAGCTGAGCAATTCAAAATAACGCGGAATCAAGCTATCTGGCATGGAGAGGATCTTTTGGTACATGCTGCCCGCACTATCATGCACGCCAATATAGTTACCAAGGGACTTGGACATTTTTTGCACGCCATCGAGTCCTTCAAGGATCGGCACGGTAATGCAGACTTGAGGCTGCTGGTCATAGCGTGATTGCAGGGTGCGCCCCATCAGTAGGTTAAAGGTCTGATCGGTGCCGCCCAGCTCGACATCAGCTTTTAAGGCAACTGAGTCATAGCCTTGTACCAATGGGTACAGAAACTCATGAATCGCAATCGGCTGTTCGTCTTTAAAGCGCTTACTAAAATCGTTACGCTCCATCATGCGCGATACAGTTTGCTGACTGGCCAGACGAATCATGTCAGCGGCTGACATTTGGTCAAACCATTCGCTATTAAAGACGACTTTGGTTTTGGCAGCGTCAAGAATCTTAAACACCTGCTCTTGGTAGCTTTTGGCGTTTTCGATCACTTGCTCGCGGGTCAATGGCGGACGGGTGGTGCTTTTGCCCGTTGGATCGCCAATCATGCCAGTGTAGTCACCAATCAAAAAATACACCTCATGACCCAGCTCTTGAAAGGTGCGTAGCTTGTTAATCAGTACGGTATGGCCAAAATGCAAATCTGGGGCGGTTGGATCAAAGCCTGCTTTGATCCGCAGCGGACGATTTTCTTGCAGTTTTTTGAGCAAATCTTCCCGAGAGATAATCTCAGCTGTGCCACGCTCAATCAGAGCAAGCTGTTGCTCCGCAGATAAAGATGAAGTCATAACAATCCCAAAAACTTTCAATTCAGATTGCGCGATATACTAGCTTTTTTGGCGATGGTTTGCAGGGATCAATCATGGCAGAGCTATATATTGGCGTGATGTCTGGCACGAGCTTGGATGGGATTGATGTGGTGGCGGTGTCGTTTGCACCATTGCAATTGCATGCACAATTGAGTGTCCCCTTCCCTGCAGCATTGCACCAAACGCTACTGGCGCTCACACAGTCTGGTTCTGATGAAATCGAGCGATTAGGGCGCGCCGAGGTGGCTTATGCCGAGGTGGTTGCCAGTGCGATTACGCAGATGATTGAAACGTTTGCGCTACCACGCGATGCCATCGTGGCAGTGGGCAGTCATGGCCAGACCATCCGACACCGTCCTGAAGCAGGGTTTAGTGTACAAATTGGTGACCCCAATCTGATTGCTGAGCGTACTGGTTTGACCGTGGTGGCAGATTTTAGACGTCGAGATCTGGCAGCAGGCGGGCAAGGTGCGCCATTGGTGCCCGCGTTTCATCAGGCTATTTTTCAGCATCCGACGATTGATCGGGTGGTGTTAAACCTTGGGGGTATTGCTAATATCAGCGTACTCCCCGCTGGACAGCCTGATGCAGTGTATGGCTTTGATACAGGACCTGCGAATTTGCTGTTAGATGCATGGTGTCAACGCCATACAGGACAGCCATTTGATCAAGACGGTGCATGGGCAGCACAAGGGGTCTGTGATCAAGACTTGCTGGCGCAACTGTTGCGCCATCCTTATTTTGAACAG
>JAYXXU010000227.1:0-2953 GCA_036019135.1 Pseudomonadota bacterium
GAGTTGTTACGTCCTGTCCATGATTTTTTGGCCTGTCCAACGCCAACTGCATGGATTGAGCATGCGGTGCAAGATATCCCAATGTTATTACAGGATCATGCCAATTGCGAAAAAAAGGCTGCGGGTACAGCAATGAATTTGATGTACCGTTATGGCTATTTCACGCAACTACAATTGAAGCTGGCGCAGTTGGTGCGAGAGGAGATGCTCCATTACGAACAAGTGGTTGAAATCATGCAACAGCGTGGTCAAGCATGGGTTGCGGTCAGCGCCAGCCGTTATGCCAGTGGTTTGCGTAAGCATGTTCGAACCTATGAGCCTGCTGCATTGGTGGATGTGTTGATTGTCGGCGCATTTGTGGAGGCACGTTCCTGTGAGCGATTTGCAGCACTTGCCCCGTATGTTGATGCAGAATTGAGCAGGTTTTATCGATATTTGTTGAAGTCAGAATCACGGCACTTTGAGGATTATTTGGCACTGGCACGTTCAGTCACGGATGAGCCGATTGATGATCGGATTGCGTTGTTTCGGGAAGTGGAGCGCGAATTAATTCAAAATTCAGATCCGCAAGTGCGCTTTCATAGCGGTGTTCCTGACGTAACCTTCGTACACTAGCACCAAAACAGTCATAAATTTGATCTAAAATAGGTCAGGGTGGAGACATATCTGTATAACACTGGCGTTTGACGTAGCTTTTATGGATTTTTGAGTCTGGTTTTGGACATGAGATTGGCACAAGATGTATTGACTCAGTTATGTATTCTTGATGGGGTGCAGATTTATGAACGCCAACACACCAATCGCCATGTTGAAAGAGCAACATTCAGATCAGCCATTTAAAGACAAAAAACGCTATCTATGGTTGCTTAGCCCTGCTGTGCCTGCAATTGGTGTTGCTGCGGCGGCTGGCTATGCGCTTGCCCCCAAAAAACTACGTTTTTTAACTGCATTTGGTCCGTTGATGTTGCACGGGATTATCCCTGCAATTGATAAGTTGGTTGGCCCAGATGGAGATAACCATCCTGAAGATGTGATCAAACAGCTCGAAGCTGATCCATACTACATGCGTATTGTGGCGTCTTATATTCCTTTGCAATACTTGGCAACTTTTATTGCTGGCTATGCAGCCAGCCGTAAAGGTACACCGCTGATCGACCAGATTATGTTGGGTGCATCGCTGGGTGCGGTGAATGGTATTGCGCTCAATACTGCACACGAACTCAGCCACAAATCTGAAAAGATCTACCACTACATGTCACATTTGGCTCTGTTACCAACAGGTTATGTGCATTTCCGTGTTGAGCATCCGTATGGCCACCATAAGCGTGTTGCTACGCCTGAAGATCCAGCCTCTTCGCGGATGGGCGAAAGCTTTTGGGAGTTTTGGCCACGTACAGTGTTGGGCAGCTTTAAGTCAGCGATTGAAATTGAGACTCGCCGTCTAGAGCGCAAAGGTAAAAAATTCCTATCACTCGAAAATGAGCTGTTGCAAGGTTGGATGATGGCTGCAGTGTTCCATGCAGCCATGATCACAATTTTTGGTCGTCGGGTGATTCCGTTCTTGATTACCCAAGCGGTGTATGGTTTTACCCTGTTCGAGGTGATCAATTACCTTGAGCATTATGGGTTGAAGCGTGAACAACTGCCAAATGGCAAATATGTCCGCACCATGCCAGAGCATAGCTGGAACAACAACAGTATGGTCACCAACCTATTCTTGTATCAGTTGCAGCGTCACTCGGATCACCATGCGTATCCAACCCGTGCATTCCAAGCCTTGCGTCACTTTGAAGATGTGCCGCAACTGCCAGCAGGTTACGCGTCGCTGCTATTGCCTGCGATTGTGCCACAGTGGTGGTATAAGCTGATGGATCAACGGGTGTTTGATCACTATCAAGGTGATTTGAGCAAAGCTAATATTCATCCTAAGGCGCGTGATCGGATTTTTGCAAAATTTGGTTATAAGCCAAAAGCAAAGGCTGAAGCCGAAGTTGCTGAAGTGTAATGGTTGATTGCTGTAATGGTTGATTGCTGTACTGCTTAAATCAGTCAGCATTGGTTGTATATCAAAAGCCAGAGACGAAATGCTCTGGCTTTTGTGTATCTGGAGATTGAATCCAGCGGTTTTGTTGCAAGCTTGCTGCTACAGCCGCCCTGCGGGTTTTGGTATGATGGCGCACTTTGTCTTGATTGTATCTACGGATCTTGGAGTTGTCGGTGTCTGATCTTAAAAACGATCGTTTCCTGCGTGCATTGCTACGCGAGCCTGTGGATTGCACGCCCGTCTGGATGATGCGTCAAGCGGGTCGTTATTTGCCAGAGTACAAGGCAACGCGGGCTCAAGCAGGTGATTTTATGAGCCTATGCAAAAATGCTGAGCTGGCTTGTGAAGTCACATTGCAGCCGTTACGACGTTATGCTCTAGATGCTGCGATATTATTTAGCGATATTCTGACGATTCCTGATGCGATGGGGTTGGGCTTATATTTTGAGGCAGGAGAAGGGCCGAAATTCCAAAAAACGGTACGAACCGAAGCCGATGTGGCCGCATTGCCCAAGCTAGATCCGAATGATTCACTCGACTATGTGATGAATGCGGTGCGGGCGATTCGTGCTGCATTGTCAGGACAAGTACCGCTGATTGGTTTTAGTGGTAGCCCTTGGACGTTGGCGACTTACATGGTTGAAGGCGGTAGTTCGCGTGAGTTTCGACATACCAAAGAAATGCTGTATCGCTCGCCAGAAGTGTTGCATGCACTATTGGATAAGCTGGCTGAGTCTGTGACGGATTATCTGAATGCACAGATTGTTGCAGGCGCGCAAGCGGTACAGATTTTTGACAGTTGGGGCGGGGCATTAGCACATCGTGAGTACATCGAGTTTTCACTGAACTATATGCAAAAAATCGTCAATGGTTTGATTCGTGAGCATGACGGCCGTCGTATCCCTGTGA
>JAYXXU010000228.1:0-4157 GCA_036019135.1 Pseudomonadota bacterium
TGTCCGAACAGGATTTGGGTGGGATTGGCATACGAAAAATGCATGGACTGGCCTCGTGGCAATGGTGCTGCGAATAGAGGCCATAAGCATAAAGGCTCTAAGACTAAAAGTGCGATGTGATCTGGCAAGACTGTGTTGATGTTGTGCAATGTGAGGTGGATATGTTTCGAGTCAGACGAATGCAAGCGGAGGATGTGCTGGGCATGATGGCAGTGCAACTGGCCAGCTATCAGCCTGAGTATCATGAGTCATTGGCCATTTTACAATCACGCTATGTAGCAAGTCCGCAGACTGCTTGGGTTGCACTGGATGCGGATGGGGTGTGTGGTTATGTGGTGGGGTATGATTCGAGGTTGGGTAAGCTGACCACGTTACATGCAGACTTTCAATCTGATCCGCAGCCAAATTGCTTGTATCTGCATGATCTGGCAATTCATCCTCGCGCCAAAGGACAGCGCTTGGCAGAGCAATTGATTGGACAAGTCATGAGCAGTGCGCAGGCCAAAAATTATCAGGGCTTGGCGTTGGTGGCGGTACAAGGATCAGTCGTCTTTTGGCAAAAACAGGGGTTTTCTGTCACCACTTTGACGCAGTCTACTGCACAGCAGTTAGCCAGTTATGGTTCGGCAGCATGTTATATGCAGTATGTGTTTTAAGGTGAACCTATCAACTATAAAAATGCCCCGCATGATGCGGGGCACATTGTTGTGCAGTGATGACATCAATTAAGCACGCGGTGGGGCTTTTTCATCGGGAAACACCACTTCTTGCTCTTCTTCAAACTCAGGCTTGACCACCACCACAAAATCTTTGCGGGAGAGACCCATCGCTAGTGCGTATGCCGTTGCGATATAGATCGAAGAATAAGTACCTGCAAATAGACCCACTAACAGCGCAACCGAGAACCAGTACAGCCCATCACCACCCAAGAAATACATGGCAATGACCACGACCAACACTGTCCCAACCGTCATGATGGTGCGTCGCAAGGTTTCAGTGAGGGCGATGTCCACGATTTCGGTGGGCTCTGCACCACGTATCTTGCGGAAATTCTCGCGGATACGGTCAAATACCACGATGGTATCGTTCAGAGAATAACCGATCAGTGCCAGTACCGCAGCCAGTACCGTCAAATCAAACGGCCAACCCATCAGTGAAAAAATCCCAATGGTAAACAACGTATCGTGCGCCAAAGAAATCACCGCACCGACGGCCAGTTTAAACTCATAACGAATCGAAACGTAGATCAGCATCATGATCAGCGCCAATGCCAATGCACCGACCGAGCGCGTGTACAGCTCACTACCGAGTTGGCTACCGACCGCATCGACTTTTTCAACCACGGCTGTATTATCAGCGATGGTCACTGCGGTTTGGATTTTTTGTGCTAGATCCTCTTCGCCTTCCTGTACAGGCATGCGAATCATCACATCACGTTGTGTGCCGATATATTGGACAATAGGATCTTTAAAGCCTGCATCAACCAAAGCCCACTGAATATCCGCTTGTTGCACAGGTTGGCTGTAGCTGACTTCTGCTGCCACTCCACCAGTAAAATCAAGGCCAAGATTCAGCCCTTTGGTTGCCAGCGAATAGATACCAATCAATACCACCAACAGCGAAAAAATTGCCATGGGTTTGCGAAAGCGCATAAAGCGGATGATCCGCTCAGGCTGTTGTGGCTTGGATTCTGGGGCAGGAGTCTGGGCATCCTGTTGTTGAAGATCATTACTCATATCAACTCCTTAGATGCTCAGCTTGTTGACACGGCGATTGCCATAGACAAGCTGCACCAAACCACGCGTCATAATGATCGCGGTAAACATCGAACACAAAATCCCGATGGATAAGGTGACCGCAAAGCCTTTGATCGGACCTGTCCCAATCGCAAATAGGATAAAGGCGACCAACAGGGTGGTTAAGTTGGAGTCAAAAATGGTGACAAATGCCCGTTCAAAACCCGCGACAATCGCTTGCTTATTGGATGATCCATAGCGCAGTTCTTCGCGTATCCGTTCAAAAATCAACACGTTGGCATCGACCGCCATCCCGATGGTCAAGACAATTCCCGCAATGCCAGGGAGAGATAATGCTGCCCCAATCCATGACATGATGGCCAAAATCATTGCGACGTTGACCACCAGTGCGACATTGGCAATCAAGCCAAAAACACGATAGAACACCACCATAAACACTGCGACCAGCACAAAGCCGATCAGTACAGAGTTCAGACCTTTTTCGATATTTTCTTGGCCTAAGCTTGGGCCAATGGTACGCTCTTCGACAAAGTACATCGGCGCTGCCAATGCCCCAGCACGCAGTAACAAGGCCAACTCAGCAGCTTCTTGTGGACTACCCACGCCTGTGATACGGAATTGCGAGCCCAGCACCGCTTGTACCGTGGCGCGGTTGATCACAACACGTTCGGCATAAGGCGTACGGGTCTCGATGGTTTCCCCTGTGGTCGGATCGGTTTCAAAGCTAATGCGCTGCTTATTTTCAATGAACAGCACGGCCATTTGCTTACCAACGGCGTTGCGTGTGGCATTGCTCATCAAGCGTCCGCCCGCAGCATCAAGTGTGATGTTGACCTGCGACTGATTGTTTTCATCAAAACCGCTTTGCGCATTTTGAACACGATCACCTGTCACAATCCGCTGACGGCTCAGCAGAATTGGTGCGCCATCCAAGGTTTCAAACGGAAATGCTTCTGTGCCCGCAGGGACTGGGCCACCCGTATAGCTATTGGCTTCATCCGCCACCATCCTAAACTCAAGATTGGCAGTTCGACCGAGTACCCGTTTGGCTTCGGCAGTATCTTGTACGCCAGGCAGTTGCACAACAATACGATTGGCGCCTTGGGTCTGCACGACGGCTTCAGCAACGCCCAATTCGTTGACACGATTACGCATGGTGGTCAAGTTTTGACCGACCGCGTATTGGGTGATTTCTTGGATCTTGGCAGCTGAGTAGGTAAGGCGTAGCCCAAACCCATCGGTCGTGGCGATCATTTGTTGATCAAAGTCTGTAAACTGTCGACGTAGCTTGGGTGCAGCATCTGCACGAGTGGCAGTGTCCGAAAAGGTCAGTAGCATGCCGTTATCGACAGGTCGCACACTGGCCACATCAAGGCTTTCGGAGCGTGCAAAACGTCGTACGTCCGAAATCGAGGTTTCGAGCCGTTGCTCAAGGGCTTTTTGCATGTCCACTTCAAGTAGGAAGTGTACGCCACCCCGCAGGTCTAGCCCGAGTTTCATGGGCTTTGCGCCAAGTGCAATGAGCCAGTCTGGTGTGGTCTGCGCTAGGTTCAACGCCACCACATAACTATCGCCAAGCTCGCGTCGCAGCACCTCTTGAGCTTTGATTTGATCATCTGCGGTACGCAGACGCAACAGGGCAGAGCGCCCATCAAATGTGCCGTCATGACTGGCAATACCAGCTTGCTCGAGTGCCGTCTTGGCTTGATCAAGCACTGTTTGATCAATTTGGCTGCCCGCCCGCGCACCTGTGACCTGAATCGCAGGTTCATCAGGATAGAGGTTCGGTAGGGCATAGAGCGTGCTGATCAAAATCACAAGGACGATCAGCGCATACTTCCACGCAGGATAACGCATTCGCTTTCTTCTTGAAGTCAAAAATGGAAAAGCGCGCAAACCGCGCGCCGAGGAGGAGTCAATTACAGGCTGTTCAGCGTCCCTTCTGGCAGGATCGAAATAATCGCTGCACGTTGGATTTTGACTTCGTTGCCAGGATTAAGCAAAATCACGGCATAGTCGCCATCGACTTTCTTCACGCGACCCATCAACCCACCTGCAAACACCACTTCGTTGTTGACTTTAATGCTGTCAATCATGGCGCGATGTTCTTTGGTACGTTTGGCTTGTGGCCGCCAGATCAAAAAGTAAAAAATCGCGATAAAGCCCGCAATCATAACCAACTGACCGACCAGTGATGGACCAGCAGGGGCAGCAGCACTGGCATGTGCCGAAGCAATAAACAGACTCATAATGACGTATTCCTTAAAAAAGCCAGTCAACCGCTGATGTTGGAGGCAACATCAGATGGACTGGACAAAGGTTAGCAATTTACCGTTTTCTGGGTGCGGGTGCAAACCAAGTCGTCCCGATGCCAACAGAAATACGGTCGATTATAGCGAG
>JAYXXU010000229.1:0-4316 GCA_036019135.1 Pseudomonadota bacterium
AATTCGAATTAATGGCACGCCAGATCGATATCGGATTGGGCAGACTTTGCCAGAGGTCGATGCAACGTTGGTTGAAGTGCGCTGGGATGTTGCCGTATTACAGCTGCCAGATGGTTCGCGTATGGAATTAAAGTTTGGTGAAAACTCACCAACGTCAGGTGCGCTAATGAGCAGCCGTGTAACACCTACATTGAGTCGCTCTTTGAGTCAGGCCGAGCAGGTTGAGGCTGCTTTAAATGATGCCCAAAGTCAGCTCAGTAGCAATCCCGCCAGTTATCTGACTCGTATGGGATTGTCTGCAACTGGGCAGGGCTATGAAGTGACAGCGGGTGCGCCCGCGCAACTTCGTAACCAAATGGGCTTACGACCCGGTGATCGGATCATTTCATTGAACGGGCAGACCTTAGGCCAGCCCCAGAATGATGCGCGGTTGCTTGAGCAAATCCGTCAGAGCCGTAGTGCACAGATCGAGATTCAACGGGGTGAACAAACCTTAACCATTCAGCAAAGCTTTTAAATTGTGCTGCTTTTAGTCATAGAAATTCTAGGCACCTTGCGCCGGAGAGACGTTTCAATGCAACAACCGCTCAAGACCGTATCATCTACTTTTGCCCAACCATCCCCGTGGCGCAAACTCTATTTGCTGACCCCGTTATTGGTCGCTTTGGCGCTGCCTGTTCATGCCCAAACATGGAAAATCAACCTGCGGGATGCTGATATTGCTGCCTTCATTGGTGAGGTTGCCGATATTACTGGCAAAAACTTCGTGGTTGATCCGCGGGTCAAAGGCAATATTACAGTCATTTCTAATAAAGCTCTGAGCAAAACAGAAGTCTATGATCTGTTTATGGGCGTGATGAACGTCAATGGCGTGGTCGCTGTACCATCGGGCAATACAGTTAAGCTCGTACCTGATGTTAATGCCAAGCAAGCGGGTGTGCCATTTGATCTGCGCCGTCGAGCGGGTGAAGAAGAAGTCGTCACACGGATTATTTGGCTTGAAAATACTAACCCAAATGATTTGATTCCAGCGATTCGACCTTTAATGCCACAGTTTGCTCACTTGGCGGCAGTGCCCGGTACGAATGCGTTATTGGTGTCTGATCGAGCAGGTAACATCAATCAGCTTGAGAATCTGGTACAGAGTCTTGATGGCGGAGAAAACGACCGTCTGGATATTATTCCGCTACAACACTCACAAGCTGATGAAATTATTGAACTGGTTGAGGCCATGAGTGGCAATGCGCCCGCTCGTGATGTACGTGGCTCGCGCTTGCGCATCATTGCAGACAGTCGTAGCAATCGTTTGTTGGTCAAGGGTGATGCCCGCAGTCGAGAGCGGATCCGAGCGTTGGTGCAGCAGTTGGATGTTGTGCCCTCAGAGCGTTTGGGTGGCTTACGGGTATTCCGCTTAAATCATGCCAGCGCCAAAAATCTAGCAGAGATGCTCCAAGGCCTGATGGACAATAGTTCGCTGGTCAGCAGTGCACCCACCAGCTCACTGAGTACCAGTGGCATGGGATTGGGCAGTGAGGGCGCTTCTGGCAGTGGTACAGCGAGCAACACCAGCAGCACAACCAGTAATGTGGGTTCGCGTAGTAGCAGTAGTAGTGTGTCAGGTTCGACAGCAAAGCGTGGCTCAGGGGTCAGCATTATTGCCGATGAAAGCCAGAACGCATTGGTCGTCAAGGCTGATCCCGCCTTGATGCGTGAGATCGAATCAGCGATCAAGCAGTTGGATGTCAGACGCGCACAGGTATTGATTCAGGCCGCGATTGTGGAGGTCTCAGGCAGCAACGTTGATCAATTGGGTGTGCAGTGGGCATTGGGCAATGCCAATACAGGGGTGGGTGCTATTAGCTTTGATAATGCAGGTGTCAGTCTAGGAAATCTTGCCGCCGCGGTAGCGACCAACAACCCTGCATTGGCTGCTAGTGTCTCAGGCGCGTTGATTGGGCTAGGTGAGCGACGGGCAGACAACAGCTTTTATGGGGCAATCCTACAGGCACTACAGTCAACCACCAATACCAACTTATTATCCGTCCCTTCAGTCATGACGTTAGATAATGAAGAAGCAAATATCTTAATTGGTCAAAACGTCCCGTTCATCACAGGCTCAACCACCACGGGTGCAGGTGGCACAACGAATCCTTTTACCACCATTGAGCGCCAAGATGTTGGGATTAACCTCAAAGTCATTCCCCATGTGGGTGATAGTGGCACGATCCGCTTGGAAGTGGCACAAGAGGTCTCCTCAATTGAAACCACCAATGCCGTGCGCTCATCCGATTTGATTACTAACAAGCGTTTTATTAAAACCACAGTGCTAGCCGACAATCAGCAAACCATCGTTTTGGGTGGGCTGATGCAAGAAGATCAGAGCAAGTTGCTGAGTCAAGTTCCTGGTCTAGGACGGATTCCAGTGATTGGAGCGCTGTTCCGTTCGCGTGCTGATGAGCAAAAGAAACGTAATCTTTTGGTGTTTTTGCAGCCTACGATTTTGCGGGATAATAGTGCATCTGGCCAATTGGCACAGAATCGCTACAATCAAATTCGTATGCTACAGTTGGAGCTTGATCCAAAAGGCGACTTTAATCGTCTACCCGAGCAAGTCTCACGTGTGTATACTCCTGAACCAACTGTTCCTAACACCATTCCTAAAGCTGAGCAATAGAGGATCTTATGCTGAAGCTTCAATTTGTTGACAACCGTCAATCGTCATTTTGGATTGTAGATGACGAGTTCGGTATTGGCCGAGAAATCAAAAATCAGATGGTCATCAAAGATGATCAAGTTCAGCCGTTTCATGCTCGCATTCGCCAAAAAAATAAACGCGTTTTTGTCGAGCCAATCGGTGACGATACGCCAACTTATGTCAATGGCTCACGCATCCATGAGTCCACTGAGCTTTTGGTAGGTGATGTGGTCGGTATTAATCAAATTGAACTCAAGCTGATTGATCCGACGCGCAATGCGCGTGTTGCCAATAGCAAATTGGCATCTATCGCTTCGGCTGGCAAGTCTTCCTCGGATGTAAAATGGCAAATCAAAGCCATGACAGGGCCATTGGCTGGCAAGTTGATCAATATTGATGGTGTCAAGCGTATCGGCCGTGATCCTGCCTTAGAGATTGTAATTAGTGGTGGTCATGTGTCGCGCCGACATGCGGAGCTGTTGCTACGTGATGATCACTTATGGGTGCGCGATTTGAACTCATCAAACGGCACGTATGTAAATGCCAAAAAAACCAATGAAGTTGCTCTATATCTGGGTGATGAAGTTAAAATCGACGCTGTAGTATTTCGTGTTGTCCAAGGGATTGCGCCCAAAGCCAACACATTGGCAGCTGAAGCTGAGAATCTCGATAAAACACAGTTTCACCCTGCGATTAATGTGCCGCCACCTGCAACCCCCAGTCGCCCACGTCCAATCCCTGCTCATCTGAATACACCACTACCAACTTCAGAGAGTGCTACGCCGTTACCGACTGCACCAATTGAGGCACAGCCATCGCCACAGCCATTGGCCGAGTCTGCTACGCCAGTGACACCTGTTGCAAAAGGGCTAAGGATTTCTCCTGTCGTGCTGTTGCTATTACTGCTGGTCTTGGGCATGTTGGCGACTTTGGTGTTTATTGCGGGCTAACAGACTGATCTGGCAAGCAGGAATTTCGTATTCTTGCGATGAGAGGAGCGGGCAATGGGCGCGACATTTGGACCATTTGGGGGGCTCAAAGCAGTCTTCTTTGATCTTGATGGGACATTGGTGGATTCGGCTGCCGATATTCATCATGCGCTGAATTGGGCGCTCAACGATTTTGGGTTGCCAATAGTTGATCAACAGCGAGTACGCGATTGGGTTGGGCGTGGTGCCAGTCGGCTGATCCATTGTGCTATCCATGCACTTGCTGCACCAGCAAACCTACATGCGCCGTTATTACAGGCATTCATGCAGCGTTACCAGATGCATGTGTGTGTTGAAAGTCAGGTCTATGACGGTGTGTTGCCGTGTTTAGAGTATTGTCAGTCGCAAAAGCTGCATCTCGCCTGTATTACCAATAAACCATTAATACCTGCTAAAAAACTCTTGGCTTCCTTGAGTTTATTGGATTATTTTAGCTTGGTCTTAGGTGGTGATAGTTTGGATCATCGCAAGCCACATCCTGCACCACTCCTACATGGCTTGTCATACTATGATATTTTGCCTGATCAGGCGTTGATGATCGGCGATTCCCGTAATGATGTTGAGGCTGCCCATGCCGCGGGTATGGCCTGTATTGCGCTACGTTATGGCTACAATCATGGGGAAGATATTGG
>JAYXXU010000230.1:0-8389 GCA_036019135.1 Pseudomonadota bacterium
TGATCAAAGCTCAGCTTGGCCAGCGCCCCGATATGAAAGTCTCGGCGGACTTGATCATCGGTATTTTGGTAGGCAGATAGCGCTGCATGCTCCACAAACACATCATGCGGATGTTGATAGTCAAAGCCTACAAAACCCATTTTTTGGGCGACCTGCGCCAATGCCCACCAGTCGGGACGCGCCTCACCCGCCGCAGGCAAGACTGCCCGTTGCCGCGAGATACGCCGCTCTGAGTTGGTCACTGTGCCATCTTTTTCGCTCCAGCCCATTGCAGGCAAAAGCACATCAGCGACACGAGTACAATCGGTATCGGCCATCACTTCGGACACAATCACCAGCGGACAATCGGCCAGCGCTTGCTTGACCAGATCCGCATTCGGCAGCGACACAATCGGATTGGTCGCCATGATCCAGATCGCTTTGATTGTGCCCGCTGCCACAGCATCGAACAGCTCAACTGCTTTTAAGCCCTGCTCGGTAATGATGGTTGGCGACTGCCAAAAGGTTTGTACCAAGTCCCGATGCGCAGGATTGGCAATATCCAGATGTGCGGCCAGCATGTTAGACAGACCACCCACTTCACGGCCACCCATCGCATTCGGCTGACCCGTCAGTGAAAATGGCCCTGCCCCCACCTTGCCGATTCGACCTGTCGCCAGATGGGCATTAATGATCGCATTGACTTTATCTGTGCCTTGGCCGCTTTGATTCACGCCCATGCTAAACAAGGTCATGGCCTTGGGGGTATCAATGAACCACTGACAAAACTGCGCTAAATCATCCTGACCCAATCCTAAGCGTGCAGCAACTTCCCCCTGTGCCACATCTGCACGAGCAATCTCAAGTGCAGACTCAATACCATCGGTATATTGTCGAATATAGTCATGATCCAACGCGTATTGATCGGCCAGTTGTACCAATAAGTAGTTAAACAACAGCACATCCGTGCCACTTTTGATCGGTAGATGCAGATCAGCGATTTCATTGGTGGCGGTAGCGCGTGGGTCGATATTGACGATTTTTAAGTTAGGATTTTGCGCTTTGGCGGCTTTGATGCGCTGAAACAAAATCGGATGACACCATGCGGTATTTGAACCGACCAATACCAGCAAATCAGCCTGCTCAAAATCCTCATAGCTGTTCGGGACGGTATCGCTCCCAAACGCGCGCTTATGTCCCGCCACTGCTGAGGACATACACAGCCGCGAATTGGTATCGACGTTGCCTGTGCCCAAATAGCCTTTGGCCAGCTTATTGACCACATAATAGTCTTCGGTCAACAACTGACCCGACACATAAAAAGCCACCGCCTCAGCACCATGTGCTTCAACGATGGTGTGCAACTGATCGGCAATATAGGTCGTGGCTTGATCCCAGTCCGCACGCACACCGCCAATACTTGGATGCAACAAGCGGCCTTCGGGACGGACGGTTTCACCCAATGCCGAGCCTTTGACACACAGACGGCCAAAGTTGGCAGGATGCTCAGGGTCACCTTTGATAGTCAGCGCTTGCTGTGCGCCTGTTTGAGTCGAATCAATTTCGGCCAACACGCCACAACCGACACCACAATAGGCACAGGTGGTTTTGACCACGCCATGATGTTGCAATTGATCAGCCGCAAAGTGACGAGTAGCAGAAGTTTTCAAGGATGCACTGTTCATACTGCCACCCCAAACATTAACTGATCACGAATAGCACTGACTGGTGAGGCGTTTTGGATCAACTCAAAATACGCCATGCCGTCTTGGGTATCGCCATACAACACCGCACCAACCAGCTTGTCATCTTTAAAAAATAAACGTTTATAGGTGGATTGCTGCGTATCCCGCAAAATCACACTGTCGCTGCCCTCGCCACTAAAATCACCTGCGGAATACAAATTCACGCCCGTAACCTTCAGAGTCGTTGCGGTAGGTTTTTGTACAAACATGCCAATACCCATCTCGGCCAAATGGTTGGCACAGACTTTGGCCTGATCAAACAGCGGTGCAACCAACCCAAATAACGCACCACGATGCTGGACACACTCGCCGACCGCATACACACGTGGATCAGAAGTCTGTAAGGTATCGGTGACCAAAATCGCTTTATCCACTTGCAATCCCATGTCTTTGGCCAGTTGCACATTCGGGCGCACACCCACAGCCATCACGATCAACTGACCGTCCAATACCGTCCCATCTTTAAACGCTAGACCATGCAAACTGCCATCATCATGCAACGCAATACGGTCAGTTTTGGCATTCATCACGAACTCAATGCCCTGTTGCTCAAGGAAGCCTTGCAACAGATCAGCCGCTTCTTTGTCCAACTGGCGATTGAGCAAATAACCCATGTCATGTACCACCGTGACCTTGATGCCACGCTTGTTCAGACCATTGGCAGCCTCTAGCCCCAACAGGCCGCCACCAATCACAATCACATTGCGACAGCTCGCAGCGTTGGTCAGCATAGTGTCCACATCGTTGATGTCCCGAAATGAAATCACCGCGGGATGCTGATGATTCGGGAACGGAATGATGAATGGATTCGAACCTGTGGCAATCAACAGCCGTTCGTAGCCCAACACTTCACCGTTATCGAGTTGCACCTCACGGCGGGCGCGATTGACCGCTTGCACACTCACGCCTGATTTGAAGTTGATGCCGTGTTCGGCATACCACTCAGGCCGATTCAAAACGATTTGGTCAAAGGTTTTTTCACCTGCCAAAACAGGCGAGAGCAAAATACGGTTGTAGCTGCCGTGCGGCTCTTTGCTGACCACAGTGATCTGATAGCGCTCAGGACTGAGCTTGAGCAACTCTTCGACAGTACGCATCGCGGCCATGCCATTGCCAACCACCACAAGGCGCGGCTGGGCAGGACTGGCTGCGGCGGCGTTTGCTTTCGACTCTGTCAGCATGCTGGCTCCTACTGGCTCGCGAATCTGAAAATAAAAAACGCCCATACCGAATCATCGATATGAGCGCCTTTGCTCTGGCCAATCAGTCCGCGTCATCGCGCTGATCGGCTTCAAAAATCTGTAACAGCAACACTGCCGTCTGCTTAAGACAATGCACAAGCCATGCCAAAATAATTTTAACCAATAAAAACAAAATTTTAATTCAAGAAATCCACCAAACCATGCTGACCAAGCCAAGCAAAAATCAGCATTTCGCACCGTTTTGGCTCAAAAATTTGTTTTTTGCACCATGATCTTGCAACACAAAACCAACAATCCAACGCCATCGATCCGACGAATGCCAAAAAATTGGCATATTTTTTGATTTTTAAATTTTGCCAAAGCGCTGTACTGCCAAGCTTCTACGCGGGATTTTTTGCACCAATTCAGCCAAGCCTTGCACTGACGTGGCACAGATCATGCTTGGGACGCACTGACAATGATCAGTTGGAGTCCACCGTGGCGACAAGTATCCCCCTATTCAATTTTAAAATTCCACGCATCCGCGTGCTGCATTACACATGGCTGGCGTTCTTTATCACCTTTTTGATTTGGTTCGCTCATGCATCATTAATGCCTAATATTCAACAATATTTCAACCTAACAGAAGCGCAAGTCAAAGCATTGCTGATGCTCAACGTGGCGATCACCATTCCTGCACGAATTTTGATCGGTGTGTTGGTAGACAAGTTTGGCCCACGCAAATCGTATAGTTTTTTATTGCTCGTGTCGGGATTCATGTGCTTGCTGTTTGCGGCCGCCCAAACCTATGAACAACTGGCAGTGATGCGGTTTTTGCTCGGTTTTGTCGGTGCGGGGTTTGTGATCGGGATTCGACTGATTTCCGAATGGTTCCCTGCGCGTGAGGTCGGTTTTGCCGAAGGAATCTATGGCGGGTGGGGCAATTTTGGTGCAGCGGTCGCCGCAATGTCGATGCCGTTTTTGGCGCTGTATGTGTTCGGTGGTGAGAATGGCTGGCGTGCTGCGATTGCCACGACGGGCATTATTGCCATGATTTACAGCTTTTTCTTTTATCGCCGCGTACGGGATACCCCCGAAGGTGCGACCTATTTTAGACCTGCCAAAGCAGGTGGTTTAGAGGTCACGACCAAGGGCGATTTTTGGTTATATATCGGCTTTACTGCCCCGTTGTATATCGCTCTGGTGATTTTGACATGGCGCTTATCCCCATCAGGCTTAGGCTTGCTCAGTACAGGTCACGTCTTGACCGCATATGCGGTGATTGCCGCGTTGGCGGCCTATCAATATTATAAAATATGGCAAGTAAACAAACATTTATTCGAAGCCAATGCTGTTTTGCCACCCCGTTATCACTTCAAGCAAGTGGCGATTTTGAACTTGGCCTACATGGCATGCTTTGGCTCTGAGTTGGCAGTGATTTCGATGTTGCCGCAGTTTTTTATCAAAGAATATGGGGTGTCTGCCGCGATTGCAGGTCTGACCGCAGGTTGTTTTGCGGTGATGAATTTGTTTGCACGGCCTGGTGGGGGGTATTTGTCGGATGCCAAAGGCCGCCGTCGGGTACTAATGGTCTGTTTGGGTGGCCAAACGCTGGGCTTTATCCTGATGTCATTCATGGGACAACATGGCCTGTCGTTTGTGTTTGCGGTCGGTGCGGTACTGCTGACTTCGGTGTTTGTACAAGGGGCATGTGGTGCGGTCTATTCGGTTGTTCCATTGATTCAGCGTCGCATGACAGGGCAGATTGCAGGCATGGTCGGCGCATACGGCAATGTCGGTGGCGTGGTATTTCTGACGGTATTCTCGTTGGTGATGCCGACGCAGTTTTTCTATGTGTTGGCTGGGTTTAGTCTGTTGGCGTTCATCGGCGCACTATTTTTGTCTGAGCCCAAAGGCCATATGATCGAAGTGCATCCAGATGGGCGCATTGAGAAAATCGCCATTGAATAAGCGCCTCTAGGATCGAACCATCATGCCGTTGATTGCCCATGTCAGCCAAGCCAGTGAAATCGGCTTTAAAACCCGAAACGATGATGCGGTGGCGTTTCATCTGCCGCATGGCTTTGGCCGACGTGCGCAAACTTTGATTGCAGCGATTGCCGATGGGGTCAGTGCATCAGCGCATAGCAACCAAGCGGCAGCGATTGCAACACGATCATTTTGTGCAGATTTTTTTGGCACAGACTCACAATGGGCGATCAAGACCGCAGGCTATCGGGTGCTTGAATCATTGAATCGCTGGTTGCATGGTCATTCTCCCGCACATGTCCAAGATTATCTGACCACATTTAGTGCCTTGGTGATCCAACACGACACAGCGCATCTGTTTCATGTCGGCGACTCTCGCATCTGGCGCTGGCGTGCGGGTGAACTCGAATGTCTGACGCATGATCATGTGATCCGAACCGAGCATGGCGAGCAATTGATTCGGGCGTTGGGATTGGATTGGCGAGTGGAGTTGGATTATCTGGCGACCGATCTACAGGTTGGCGATCGGTTTGTTTTGACCACCGATGGGATTCATGGTTTTGTGCCTGCGGCACAATTGCGACAGGCACTACGTGCTGATAGTGTGGAACAAGCTCAACAGCATCTGATGCAACTGGCGCTTGACCACCAAACCAATGATAACTACTCCTGTCAAATCATTGAAATTGTAGAATTTGAGCCAGAGCAAACCAATCAACAGACCACTCGCAATATGGCATTGTCGATGCTGCCAGATACCTTGCAGGCAGGCCAAAAAATCGACGGCTACCAGATCATGGCAGAGCTACAAATCAGTCCACGCAGTAGCGTCTATCGTGCCGAGCGGATCAGTGATGGTCATGCGGTCATTCTGAAATCCCCTTCCCCAACCTTGGCCGATGATCCCGCGGTGATTGATGCGTTTTTGCAGGAGGAATGGATTGGGCAACGACTGAACCAACCTGATGTGGTCAAGACCTACCCTGCCGATCCGCAGCGTCGTTTTTTATATTTGGTACAAGATTATTTGGTGGGTCTCAATCTACGCCAATGGAAACAACAACACCCAAACGCACCCGTACAGACCATTATTCAGTTTGCCAAACCTGCGATTTTGGCCTTACGCGCCTTGCATCGGCGTGAAACCTTACATCATGATATTAAACCCGATAATTTATTTTTGACTGATCAACATAAGCTGATGCTGATTGATTTTGGCAGTGCATCAGTCGGCAGTATGCAGCAGTCTCTACGTGCGCGCGCAGGCGCAGCCGAGTATGCTGCTCCTGAGTATGCGCTTGGCCAGCCGATTGATTGGCGCGCCGATCAGTTTGCTTTGGCGATGACGTTGTATGAGCTGTTGACCGATCATTTGCCGTATGGTGATCAGTATCAGGCGGCCACGCAACGCGCTGATTTTGAGGCGATGCACTACTGTCCTGCCATGACGTATAACCCGCACGTGCCTGCATGGATGGATGCCGCATTGATGAAAGCCTGTCATCTACAGGTGGAGCAACGCTATACGGATTTGGGTGAGTTTTTGGCTGATCTCACCACGCCAAATGTGCATCTGACTCGCCCCAAAATGCCATTGGCCGAAAAATATCCTGTTCAGTTTTGGCAGACTGTCAGTGCGCTGCTGTTGCTGGGGCATGTGGTATGGTTGGTGCTGTCTTGAGGCAGTATGAACCACAATATGATTGGCACTGCCATCCCAGTTGATCTGACCGATTGGGCAAGGGTGGCTGCGATGACAGACGCGGATCAATCAGGTGTTGCGGGATTATATGAAGACGCAGATCAAAATGGCCGATGAGCTCGGCGAAATGCTGGAAAAACGCATTGACCGGTGGACGTTTTTTGTGCGATGTTAAACTTCGTTATGTTTAACAATGCAACGTCCGTTGCTTGCGTTGGATTCATCCATTGGAGTGTCAAGATGCAATTGATTGATCGAGGTGATTTTCCAGTGTTGGATCAGTTGCTCTGGGATAGCCAGATTCAGCAACTCAGCGCAGAACGTGCATTTTTAACCTATGAAAAAAGATGGGGCTATGCAGATCACGGCCAACTCACCGCGCACGAACAGCACCTGATCAAACAATTGACGGAGCAAGTCGGGCATGGCGTTTTTATGCCCGCCAAGGGCTAGATCGCCATAGATGAAACCGTGAGTCGACATGAAAAGAATCAGGCATCAAGCGATTTATGCGGCACTGTTACATTTTGATGCCCAATTTCTTAAAACACATCAAATCCTGTTTGGTGGGGGCACGCGAATTGCGCTTGAATTGGATGAATACCGAGAGTCTGTGGACATTGATTTTTTGTGTCCAGACAAAGCCGCTTTTCGCGCAGTACGGGCAACGGTTACTCCGGACAGTCTAGGGCAGTTGGTGACACAAGAGTTTGTCTATCTGCGGCAGATTCGGGCAGATCGTGATGCCGTCAGATGTATGATCAGTATCAATAACATTAACATCAAGCTGGAGTTCGTCAGCTGCGCTGACTATGACTTAAAGCCTGATCAAAATATCTTTCCCGTCCCCTGCTTAGATCGACATTCTTGTTTTTTTACCAAACTATTGGCCAACGCCGACCGCTACGCCGATCCACCGTTCAAAGATATTTTTGATTTGCTGGCGATGTTTGAGGCGTGGGGCGACATCCCACAAAGTGCCATCGCTGAAGCAGACCAACATTATAGTCGTCAGGTGATTTTACACGGCCTGAATCAGGCGATTGCGCGCATTGAAAAAAAGCCGCAAGATTTTCTACAGATCGCAACGCATGAGCTGATGATTGAAGCCGACACTGCTCAGCGGCTGTTATCGACAGTCAAAGAGCGCTTCAAAGCCAGCGTGTTACAGTGGCCGTGTTCACCTAGGCTCTGTTGACATGTCGCCCGTGAGCCGCGTTGCAAAGTAAAATGCGGGTTTTATGATCGGAACATCATCGACACCCAAATGGTTACTGCACCGCCTGATCACCGAGGGTGGTGGTCAGGCGGTGCGGTTGGTCAGGTACTTCGGTTGAGTCTGGCATACGTACGATTACGCTGCGCTAATCGTACCTACGCGAGCTAGGCAGTGGTCAGGCTGTGGACTAATCCACGCCATAGCTCCCATAGATTAGTCAGCATCCTCTGAAAAGCCAAAAACCATCAAAACATCCTCTGCAAAACAAAAATAAAAACTCTTGTGAACCTTAATTACTTTTCCTGTCTGGAAGAAAATTCTGTCATCCGATTCGTAGTTAATTCCTTTCTCATCCAGAAAAAACAAAAAATCTGATAAGTAAATTTTTTCAAATAAAAAAACCGTCTCGAAAAGCGCTATTTTTTGGCTGTCGAATGTAAAGCCTCTCAATAGATCTCTTGCGAAAGTATAAAAGCAGCCTATAATTTGAGCTATGAAATATGCTCAGATTCAGTCCTACACGGACTCACAGCTCAAGCGTCTGATCGGTATCGATCAAGCAACATTTACCGAG
>JAYXXU010000231.1:0-2191 GCA_036019135.1 Pseudomonadota bacterium
TCAACCACACGCACATCCGATGAAACCGCAACAACATGCTCACCTGTGGTCGCAGGAGAAATGACAGCACGTGGAATATCAATACGACCATTTACGGTCACTTGGCGACGCTTTGGTAAGACACGAATGTCAATTGCAGGACTCACTCGCGCATTCAACATAGGTGCTTGGCGAATGGCTAGATTTTGCCCTGTGAGTTTCAAGTCAATCTGTGGAGTATTTGCCCAAACTGCCTGACCCTCTAGCTCACCACGACCATCACCACTATAAAAATCCCCAGTTAAACTGGCTTGTGTCCCACGAATACTCGACTCCAGATTGATTCTAGTCAGATTGACGGGTGCCGCCGCCAACTGAACACGGCCATCGCGCAGCTTAAAATTGCCATAAAACTCAGGCCCAGTTATCGGCCCACTCATCCCGCCCGCCAGAGATGCAATACCAGATAACGTACGCATCGCTGGAAAGAAGGGTTTAAACACACTCAGTTGCACTTCATCAAGAACCAAAGCACCATTAATGGTTTTGGGTTCTGGATCAATAATCGCATCAACATACCCTGTCCCGATACTGGGTGTTTTGGCATCAAAACGAATCCGAATCCCTTCAGGCTGAGTACGCGCAATCAAGCTTAAGCGCTGATAAGCCAATGTCAGTGGCGGATCTTGTGGATCATCAGCACTTAGGCCAATTGATCCATGATCCGTATAAATCTGGGCATCCAAACTGGGCGACTGTCCTTTTTGCCAACTGGCTTTAGCCTGTCCATTAAGCTTACCCTGCCACACCATACCCTCGGGCATCACGTCACGGAAAGTATCTATTTCTAGGTTCTGCAAACGCAGGGCGGCTTGAGCATTGGTTTGACTGGCTTGCAGCGGCTCTACCAAACACAGTCGACTCCCATTATTTGCCCAGCAATGTGGATCAAGTTGTATTTGCTGTGTCTGAGCATTCACACTCAGCGCGGCTGGCCGATCTTGGCGCAGCTTCATTTTGGCACTGTCAATCTGGCCTTTTTGTAGCAAACCCAACCATTGCTGATCGGCGCGTAGCCCCCCTGCGAGTTGCAGTACCGCACTGGCGACTGGCGACTGAACACGCGCATCCAGCACATGAGCAGCTTGTGTCCCTGCAAAACGCAGTTCAGCAGATTCTAATGCCCGCTCACCATGCGTCAATTGACTCAGACTCAGTGTTAACTGACTGGGCTGCTGTGCCAACTGTTGCAGCTTACCTGTAAGGCGTGCCTGTGCCAGACGAGATTCAGCAAAGCGCAAATCATCCACTTTGAGATTAACCAATATATCTGGTGCTTGTTGCTGACCAGAGACGTTCAATTGACCTGTCACTTTGCCAGCCAAGTCAGGATGGATTAGCCCTAATTGTGGCGCATTCACCTGTAATACCAAATTTTGGGTATTACCATTGGCTACAATGCGATTGCCTGCCCATGCCAGATTTAGTTGCTCTGCTTGGAAGCGCTGCGGCACAAGATCCTGTGCCGTTTTTGGGGTCGGATTAAAGGCTAAGTCGAGACGGCCTGATGCATTGATCGGTTGCTGACGTAATGTGCCATTGAGACTCAACTCGCGCAGCTGGATTTCTTTCACCTGTGGTTGCCAACGACCTTGGCTATCCACACGTCCTGTCAACTGGCCTGCCCAATCAGGTGCAAAAAATCCAGTATCGAGATTTTGCATTTGTGCGACCAACTGCCATGCTAACCCGTTGGTCAGATCAACCTGACCATTCAGACCCAACTGACCTGCCACACCATCATGGGCAAGCTGCTCAATCTTGATTAACTTTGGTGTGCCCGATGCTTTGAAAACCAAGCTCCCCTCGGGTACGCCTGCCGTATTCAACTGACCATTAAAACGAGTTGCAAATGAGCGTAATCCCGACTGGCCTTGGGCTTGATGCATCAGCAACACCGCTTGGCCAGCCCCTTGCAATGCTACTTCACGACTGGCCTGTTCAGCTTGTGGCAAACGCGCAGACATATCTATGTTTTGGAGAGTAATCGTCTGTTGTGCAGGGGTGGACTGACCACTGATCGCCAAACGCCCACGCAGTTCGTCCATCGGCAAACTAGCAACAATCTTTTGTGGGTTTAAACCTTGTGTGTCTAGTGTCGCTTGCCAAAGAATCGGCTGACTTGGTTGCTGAGCAAAATCGGCTTCGGCAG
>JAYXXU010000232.1:0-2465 GCA_036019135.1 Pseudomonadota bacterium
GTCAAAACAAGAATGTTGGCTGGCGAGGAACATCATCAGGCTTACAATACGTAAAAGCAGGAGAAGTCGTGACTGGCTAATATTAAATGATAATCATTATCTATACAAATAATCAATATAAATCCATCAAAATGTCACGGGATGTCGATCCATCATCCGTATTCATTGGTCAAATGCTATGTCTTTGTCATGAGTCCTGCTTATTTTGAGTGTGGACGCATGTCATTACATCCTGCAGGTTCAATCGTGTATTCCGCGTGAAATCGCTTCTTCAGTGTGCTTAAATAGTCGATCTTTTTTCTCATTTTCTGATCGAACTAAAGGGGATCAAACCATGCGCGCGTATAACTTTTGCGCAGGCCCTGCGGCATTGCCGACCGCAGTTTTACAACGTGCAGAGCAAGAGCTTGCAGACTGGCACGGCAAAGGTCTGTCGATCATGGAGATGAGTCACCGCTCCAAAGAGTTTGTCGGTGTGGCCGAAAAAGCTGAAGCTGATCTGCGTCAATTGCTGAATATTCCAAGCCATTACAAGGTGCTATTTTTGCAAGGTGGTGCAAGCTTACAGTTTTCGGCTGTTCCACTGAATCTGTTGGGAGCAGGACAGATGGCTGATTATATTGATACTGGGATTTGGTCACAAAAAGCCATTGAAGAAGCGCAACGCTTTGGGCAGGTGAATATTGCTGCCTCCAGTAAGACTAATGGTTTTACCGCCGTGCCTGACGCATCTGAGTGGCAACTGACCGCGAATGCGGCATATTTGCACTACACGCCGAACGAAACCATTGGTGGATTGCAATTTGATGCGATTCCAGCGGTGGATGTGCCACTGGTGGCTGATTACTCGTCATCGATTTTGTCTGAGCCGTTGGATGTGTCCAAATTTGGCTTGATCTATGCGGGTGCGCAAAAAAACATTGGTCCTGCGGGGTTGACCATCGTGATTGTGCGAGAAGACTTGATTGGTAAGGCACAGGCAGGGATTCCTGCCCTGATGGACTATGCCCAACAAGCCAAAAATGGCTCAATGATCAATACACCACCAACGTTTGGCTGGTATTTGGCGGGCTTGGTGTTTGAGTGGTTGTTAGCACAAGGCGGTGTGGCGGCGATGCAGACCATCAATCAGCAAAAAGCCAAACTGCTGTACGGCTACATTGATCAGAGTGATTTTTATGCCAATCCAATCCATGTGCCGAATCGCTCAATCATGAATGTGCCGTTTACCTTGGCCGATAGTCGTCTCGAAAAAACCTTTCTACAGGAAAGTGAAGCTGCGGGGTTGCTGAATTTGGCAGGACATCGCTCAGTCGGTGGTATGCGTGCCAGTATCTATAATGCAGTTTCGCTGGAGGCGGTACAGGCCTTGGTAGCTTTTATGCAAGACTTTGCCAAACGGCATGGTTGAGCTTGAGTGACTGAGTTTCTACTGCTAGCGGTTGGTATTTGGTCTGGTCTGGTCAATGCTATCGCAGGGGGTGGGACGTTTTTTAGTTTTCCCGTATTTTTGGCACTCGGGCTACCACCTGTAGTGGCCAATGCAACCAATGCTGCTGCCGTGCTGCCCAGTCATCCGATGGCTGCATGGGCAGAGCGGCGGTATTTGCGATCTCATCCCTTTTTCTGGCCGTTACTGCTGCTGGGTATGCTTGGGGGAGCCGTCGGTGCTTATGCGTTGATCAATGTCGGCAATGATGGTTTTGAGCGACTGATTCCTTATTTGTTGTTGATTGCGACGCTACTGTTTGCGTTTGGTACTCGTCTACGCGATTGGCTCAGGCAAACGGGTGATTTTCGTTTGGGCGTGGGATCGGTCATCCTATTGCTGTTGATTTGTGCCTATGGTGGTTTTTTTGCGGCGGGCATGGGTGTGATGTTGATGGCTGGGCTGTTGTTGTTGGGCATGCATCAAATGGCTGAGAACAATGCGGTTAAAAATTTGTTGGGTGGTGTAGTGAATTTGGTTGCAGTCTTGGTTTGGGGCTGGCAAGGTTTGATCGAGTGGTCTATGCTGCCTTGGTGCTTTGTTGGTGCAGTGCTAGGTGGGGTGCTCGGAGCAAAAGTAGCGCGCGTTCTGTCTGTGGTCTGGCTACGTCGTGTGGTGATCACAGTGGGTTTAGGTTTGAGCGGAGTATATTTTTTCTAATGATCCCAACAGTTGAAACATTGCAGTTTAGATTGGCATCTGATGCTGATATTGAGGCGCTGGCCGCATTGATTAATCGTGCGTATCGACCCAAGCAGGGCGAAGAAGGCTGGACACATGAGGCATTGTGGGTCAGTGGTGAGCGGATTCAAGTGCGGGCATTGGCATCGATGATTGGCAACAGCTACCAGCATTTGATGGTGTTGGAGAATGCTGAGCATATCATTGGTTCTGCATTGATTACCAAGCAAGAAGACGGTTCGGCCTATGTCGGGATGTTGACTATTGATCCTGCCCTGCAAACACAAGGTCTGGG
>JAYXXU010000233.1:0-6358 GCA_036019135.1 Pseudomonadota bacterium
ATGCATCATCTAATAATTCGACCACCGCATACCGTCGGTGTTGAATCTCTTCCCAGTCGGGTGCTGGGGCAGCCGTCACGCGCTGGAGTTGCGCCAAAAAAGTTGCGCGTGGCAAGGTGGTTGCACCTAGACTCATCAGATGATCATTCGGCAATTGGCAGTCAACCCATAGCATGCCAGAGGCGGCGCAGAGTTTCATCAAAAAATAAAATGCCATCTTAGACACGTCAGTTTGGCGGCTAAACATCGACTCACCAAAAAAACCTGCCCCAAGTTGCACCCCATATAATCCACCCACCAACGTGTCTTGTTGCCAGACTTCGATACTATGTGCCAAGCCCACCTCATACAACCCTGTATAGCCCGCAATAATATCAGGGTTAATCCATGTCCCTTCTGCATAGGCGCGTGTGTCGGCACAGGCATGAATCACCTGTTCGAAGGCATGGCTTAAGGTAATGTGGTATTGGTTTTTTTTGATTTGGCGGATCAGCGATTTACTGGGTTTGAATTGATCAGGGTAGATCACACAGCGAGGCTCGGGACTCCACCAGCAGATGGGATCATCCGCGTTGAACCATGGAAATAAACCTTGCTGATAGGCTTGCCAAATCGTCGCGGGCGCAAGATCACCGCCTGTCGCAATCAGGCCTTCACCCAGTGGGTCAGCTTGTATCGGATCAGGAAAGCGATATTGTGCAGGGGGCAGTGGGGAGGCAGCCATCACATCTCCTTGTTTTGGCATGACCTGATGTGTGCCACAGCAATTTGATCTTGGTGCTGTGGCACAGGGTCGCGGTCAGGGGGCAGATTATGCGGAGGCTTTGCCAATACTATCAAGGTATTTTTCGGCATCAAGCGCTGCCATGCAACCTGAACCTGCCGAGGTAATTGCTTGGCGATAGACATGATCTGCAACGTCACCCGCCGCAAACACACCCGTAATACTGGTTTGAGTGGCATTGCCTTGCGTACCGCTTTGTACCTTGAGATAGCCATCGTGCATATCAAGCTGACCTTCAAAAATCCCTGTGTTTGGTTTGTGACCAATCGCCACAAATAAGCCTTGTACCGCAATATCTTGGGTTGTACCGTCAGTAGTATGTTGAATCCGTACGGTATTCACGCCACTGTCATCGCCCAAGACTTGATCGACTTGGTGATTCCAAATGATCGAAATCTTACCTTCAGCTCGCTTGGCAAAAAGCTGGTCTTGCAGGATTTTTTCGGAGCGCAAGGTGTCGCGACGATGAACCAAGGTGACGTGACTGGTGATATTGGAGAGATAGAGTGCTTCCTCAACCGCGGTATTGCCACCCCCCACCACCATGACGGGTTGGTTTTTGTAAAAGAAACCATCACATGTCGCACATGCACTGACCCCACGTCCCATAAAGGCTTGTTCGGTCTCTAGTCCTAGATATTGTGCCGTTGCACCAGTCGCGATGATCAAGGCATCACAGGTATATTCTTCACTGTCACCGAACAGGCGAAATGGACGGACAGACAAGTCAACCCGTTCGATATGATCATAGACCAACTCTGTGCCAAAGCGTTCAGCATGTGCTTGCATCCGCTCCATCAAATCAGGTCCAGTCAAACCATGCGGATCACCTGGCCAGTTGTCGACTTCAGTGGTGGTGGTCAATTGTCCGCCGAGTTGCATCCCTGCAATAATGACAGGCTTAAGGTTTGCACGCGCTGCATAGACTGCGGCACTGTAACCAGCGGGGCCTGAGCCGAGAATGATGAGTCGGGAGTGACGTGCCGTCATGAAGAATTCCTTTGCAATGAATCAAGTTTGCGGATCATTATAGTCAACTCATTGGGGTTCTGCTGTCGCAAATACAAGAATGAGACGAAGCAAAATCGCAACAAATCACGCAATCTGCTGGCTGGTTGTGGTCGATGAATTTGTTTACGTGTGCAGTTGCGTATTTAATCTGCATTTTCGGTATGATTGAGCCGATATGCTATTTTGCTATGGAATAGAAGCTGGTGAATCTGGCTGAGTGATTGCTCAACCATTCGCTGTATCCCCGATGCGTGCTACAAGATCGAGATGTGAATGAAGTTGTTTCTGGCTGAATACGCTCAACGTGTGGTGTTGAGTTTGTTTCTGGTGGCGTTTGGCCTGTACTTATTGATTGCAACGCTGACTTATACACCGTTTGATCCCGGTTGGACGCATTTATCCAGTGATACACAGTCGGTCACCAATGCATCGGGTGTCGCGGGTGCGTGGATTGCAGATTTGCTGTACGGTTTTTTGGGGCGTGCAGCAATGCTGATCCCCTTAATTGTGCTGCTTGAGGCTGTGCAGTTGTGGTGGCCGCATAGTTTTGTGGCGCGGCCATTTCGACTGGCGGCACAGCTATTTTTGATTGTGGCTGTGGCGGCGTTGTGTAGCCTGCATGTGTATGAACCTGCTGATACGATTCGCAATGCCTCGGGGGGCATTGTCGGGTATGAGTTGGCAGGGAGTTTGTTGGGGCTGGCGAATATTTGGCTGGTGACGGGTTTTTTGGTGGCACTGTTGGTGCTGATGATGACCTTGGCCTTTGGGATTCGTTGGTCAAAGACACTCGAAACACTGGGAAAGTTACCGCCATTGGTGGCAGAGTTATTTGCGCGTCAACGGCCTGAACCTGTACTGGCGACCCAACCTGCGCCTTCACAACAAGCGGTCGACACAATCAATGATTCGACCGTCTCGATGTCCAAAGAGTCGATGCTGCATGAGACAGCGCTGCATCCTGCTATGGATACGCCAGCCATGCTGTCTGATGTTGCCAAGGCTGAGCCAGCACCTGAGCCAGTGCCACCGACCCAAGAGCCTGCGAGCCAGATCAATGCAGGCAGTACAGCCAGCCAAGGTGCGACAGAAGATCAACAGCCGAACAATGGGGTAACAACCGCGCATACAGTGGTGTTGCCGAGTTCAACCGCGCAACGGATCAGCCCTGCGTTTGATTGGAAAGATCAGGATGTCTTTCATGAGTTATTGCAAGCCGTGCCAACTCACCCAGTGGCCAATTTGGATACGGCGACGTCAACTGCTGACCCGTTTGAGGGGGCATTAAATTCGATTGATGCCGCATTACAGCCATCCCCATCCCCAGCGCCGCGCATTGATGAACCTGTTGTGCCGTCAGCGGAAAAACCAATACTGACAGCGCAGCAGCCCGCTGAGCCTGTGATGCCGCCAGTGGTTGAGCCTGATCTTGAGCCAACGCTGACATCAGCAGTCGTGACTGAGCCAACGCCACCTGTCCTGTCATCTGAGACGGTTGAACCGAACATAGCTCCTCCAGCACCACCTCGTGTTGAGCCGAAGGCTGAGCCAGTATCAGAGCCGCATCCTGTATCAGAGCCTGTGGTCGAATCCAATTTGAATGAACCACATGCGATTAAGATCACCACGCTTGATCCGAGTGAGCTAGAGGACTTGGATGCCCCACTGACCGATGCCAGTGGCCGTGTCATGTCGCGTTCGATGCAAGTGGCGGCACATCGTGCCACGCTGTCACCGCTACCGAGTTTGGACTTATTGGATCTGCCTGACCCTGATCGTAAGCCAAGCTATACACCAGAAGAGCTATCACGGCTGTCTGAGCTGCTCGAAATTAAACTGCTTGAATTTAATATCAAAGGCCAAGTGATCGAAGCGCAGCCTGGCCCTGTGGTGACACGCTTTGAGGTCGAGCTTGCGCCAGGGGTCAAGGCCAGCAAAGTCACCAATATCTCAAAAGATCTGGCGCGCTCCATGTCGATGGCGTCAGTGCGGGTGGTCGAGGTTATCCCAGGCAAGCCGTACATTGGAATTGAAGTCCCGAACCAAAAACGCGAAATGGTGCGTCTCATTGAGTTGTTGCGTGTGCCTGCCTATCGTGATCCAGCGGCCATGCTGTCGATGGCGATGGGCAAAGACATTGCGGGTCGTCCCGTATTGGCCGATCTGGCGAAAGCCCCACATATGTTGGTCGCGGGGACAACAGGTTCGGGTAAGTCCGTCGCGGTCAACGCTATGCTGCTGTCAATGCTGTTGAAATACAGCCCACAGCAATTGCGCCTGATTTTGATCGATCCGAAGCAGTTGGAATTGGCCAACTATGGCGATATTCCACATTTGCTCACGCCTGTTGTGACCGATATGAAAGACGCAGTGAATGCGTTGAACTGGTGTGTCGGCGAGATGGAGCGACGTTATAAGCTGATGACCTTGTTTAAGGTACGCAAGATTGATGAGTTTAACCGTAAGGTGATCGAAGCCGAAGAGCGCGGCGAAGACCTGCTTGATCCACTATGGAAAGCCTCGGATAGCGCGGTACAAGATCGCCCGCCACGTCTAAAAACCCTACCACTGATCGTGATTGTGGCTGATGAGTTTGCGGATATGATCATGCAAATCGGTAAAAAAGCCGAAGAGCTGATTACCCGCCTCGCGCAAAAATCCCGTGCCGCAGGGATTCACTTGATGCTGGCAACCCAGCGCCCATCGGTCGATGTGATTACAGGTTTGATCAAGGCGAATATTCCGACCCGTGTCGCCTTGCGCGTCAACAGTAAAATTGACTCACGTACAATTCTGGATGCAGGTGGGGCGGAGGATATGCTCGGGCATGGCGATATGCTATTCCTCGGACCTGGCAAAATTGAGCCAGAGCGGGTGCATGGTGCATTCATCAGTGATGACGAGGTGAATCGCATTTGTGATGCATGGCGCGAGCGCGGCAGTCCAGATTACGTCGATGATATTCTGACCCCATTCGATGAAGATGGTGGCAAATCATCGGGATATGCTGATGGCGGCGGTGGTGAAGACAGTGGCCGTGATCCGATGTTTGATCAGGTGGTGGCGTTTGTACTGGAAACTAAGAAGGTATCGGCCTCATCGATTCAGCGCAAGTTTAGTCTGGGTTATAACCGTGCCGCACGGATTGTCGATCAGATGGAAGATGCGGGCATCGTCAGTCCGATGGGGTCAAGTGGGAAGCGCGATGTGTTGGTGTGATGGCTCAATCAAACCGATAAATATCCATCCCCAGTGAGCCATGCGCAAAACTAGAGTGGATCACCGAAAACCGCTCACCCGCACCCATCGCAAAAAACAACGGGCTTAAATGCTCGTCTGTTGGGTGATTCTTGCGGGCGTGTGGGGCATCGGTTTGCCATGCCAACACGGCCTCTCGGTCATCATTATTCAGTTGATGTACCATCCAGTTGCGAAATGCACTCGCCCATTTGGGCGTGGTTGCATGCGGTTGTTGCCATGACAACTCTGCCAAATTATGAGTGATACTGCCTGAGCCAATGAGCAGGATTTGTTCTGATCGTAAGCTGGACAGCACTTGTCCCATATAGGCCAGTTGTGACGCTGCAAAATGAATCGGAATCGAAATCTGAATGACGGGCACATCTGCCGCAGGATATAGATGCAGTAATGGCATCCACACGCCATGATCGCGCGGTCGAATGGCATTAGATCGGGCATCAAGATGTGCATGATTGAGTTGTTCGATGATGTAATCGGCAATGTCAGGCGCACCTGCCGCAGGATAGCGAATCTGATAAAGCGGCTTGGGAAAACCTTTAAAATCATGCCACGTTTCGGGCAAGTGCCCCGTGGATACCTCAAGTTGCTGGCTCTGCCAATGCGCCGACATCACCACAATCGCTTGTGGTTTGGGCAGGTTGCTGGCCACGCGATGCAAGGCCGCACTGACTGCACCTGCATCAAGTGCAAGCATTGGCGAGCCATGCGAAATAAACAGTGCGGGAAGCGTTGCCAGTGGCATGGAAGATCCAGTTCAAAAAAACGATAGGACTTGATTGTTGGGCGGCCAAGCATGCTTTACAAGGGGGCGCTGTGAATAGAATGTTTCGGCGTGGAATCGTTAATGATTCTAGGCGCTTGGTTTCCGTTGGACGTACTATACCCATGATATGGTCTACGCCTTGTATCAGCTTGCATTTACAGACTATCTAGTGGACTAAACACGCCTAAACCGCCCTGATTGAGTACATAGGTGTAACTCATGACGGTACTGACATCGCTATACCCCAATAATTCTTGTACAGTTCGAATGTCGTGACCGCTTTGCAGTCGATGTGTGGCAAAACTATGCCGCAGGGTATGCTGCTGGATCTGCATGTATCATCTTTGGAGAGTGTTATGCCTCAGCCATTCTGTTTTCGCTTTCGAGTTCGGTATAACGAATGCGATGGCCAACAAGTGGTTTTCAATGCCCGTTACGGGGAATACGTAGACCTCGCGATTAAGGAGTTTATGCGAGCTCTGCGGTGCGATTACAGCTATTTGCAGGCACGAGGGTTGGATTATCAAGCCGTGAAGCTG
>JAYXXU010000234.1:0-6495 GCA_036019135.1 Pseudomonadota bacterium
GAGCATGTAGTGGACGTAGTCGAGTCTCGTGTTGGTGTTGTGCGTATGCGCCACTTTCTGGTTCAAATGGATGCATGACATCCAATACTTGCAAGCCAAGCCCCAATAGCATATCAGCCAGCACATGATCAGGCTCAAAATACAGTGCGTCTGGCGTGAGCATCAACGGCACATGGCGGTTGCCGAGATGATAAGCGGCTTTGAGCAGGTCAAATGCTTGTGTAGCAGTCGCTTGCATCAGGGCTTGTGGTGCAGCCAACACTTGTAGCACCTGTCCGTCAGCGGTGGCAATATATGCGCCACTGCGCAGCACACCTATACGCGGTAGGTCTACGCCGATATCTTCACCACTGTCGAGTGTGGCGCGAAAACGGCTTTTTTGGCGGGTATCAAAACTGAGTGCGATGCTGGGCGTGTCACCAGTCGGCGCGTTTGATAAACGTTGGGTATAAATCTGCATAGGCTCTCTGCTTAATCGTTCATTCAATCACATGTCATTATCAGGTGTAATGCGCTTAAAAAGGGCTTTTTCGCTGATCAGCACCCCAACTCACCTGAATATCGAGTCGTTTCATCAAATACCAATGTACCGCAATGAGGGGCAGCAGTAATTGCGCCAACTGAACATTACGATTAGTGGTATCCAATAAGATAAACAGGCCAACAGATGCAACGAGCCCTGCTGCAAGCCCCACAGTTGCCCAGCGCGGTGGTGGGGTGTGCTGTTTAAAACTGAAAAAATAACGCCAGAGCGATAACATTCCCCACACACCTAATAGCGTCACCAGCAATAATGGCCATTCAAATGGTGAAAACAGTAGTACCAGTGGAGCAATTGCAAACGCCAAAATCGTCTGGAGCAAGAGTACTAGGCTCTCTGCTAGGATCAACCAGCGTGATGTGAAAAAATGCATCTATGTTACCGTCAGCTCTTGTTTAGACATTAATATCAAAATTGAATTCGATCTCCGAGGCAGGAATACCTCCGCGCAAGCCCCAATTCTCTCTTGGCACCTCATTGAGAATAATTTTGGTGTGATCTGGCGGAATGCCAAACAAAGCAAGGCGTTTAACAATACCTTTATAGAGTTTGCGCTTTGCTTCTAAAGATCGCCCTTGAAAAGCACTGATGGAAATGACGGTGTAGCGTGTGGGCTGGCTGAGATGAGCCAGTGCAATAAACCTGTGAGGCTCATGCACGACCAGTCTTACGCAGCGATCACCAACAGGGATTTGAAAGCCTTCAACTAAAGCGGCCTGTACCGCCTCAATCAGTTGTACTTCTTCAGTCGTATAACGGTGACAAACCTCAATGGTTGTACTTGGCATATGGACCTCGTATGCATGAACTTTACGGGTAGTTTTAATGGTTAAAATTAGACGCAATCTGCCTCTTTATTCAACATTCAAACTGGCTCAAAACAAAAAATACCGCTGTGCCAGCGGCAGCACCTCAGCCGGCTCACAGGTCAGATGCACCCCATCGGCTTTCACGATATAGGTTTCGGGATCGACTTCCATCACTGGCAGATAATCATTCAGCTTCATGTCTGACTTGCGGATATTACGGGTGTTTTTGACCGCGCTGACGCGTTTTTTTAGCCCCAACTGTGCTGGCACACCCGCATCAATCGCCACCTGCGACATAAACGTGATGCTGGAAATATGCGTCCCCTCAGCCAACGCCCCAAACATCATCCGATAATGCACTGGCTGCGGGGTCGGAATAGAGGCGTTAATATCGCCCATCGGTGCGGCAGCGATCATGCCGCCTTTGATAATCATCGACGGCTTGACCCCAAAAAACGCGGGTTTCCACAGCACCAAATCGGCCAGTTTCCCGACCTCAATCGAACCGATTTCATGTGCAAAACCATGCGTAATCGCAGGGTTAATCGTGTATTTGGCAATATAACGCTTGATCCGAAAGTTGTCGTTTTGACTATTGTCTTCGGGTAACGCGCCGCGCTGTACTTTCATTTTATGCGCGGTTTGCCACGTCCGAATAATCACCTCACCGACCCGCCCCATCGCCTGACTGTCGCTACTCATCATCGAAATCGCGCCCAAATCCTGCAAAATATCCTCAGCCGCGATGGTTTCCCGCCGAATCCGACTTTCCGCAAAAGCCACATCTTCCGCAATCGCTGGATCAAGATGATGACAGACCATCAGCATGTCTAGATGTTCGTCGATGGTATTGACGGTATACGGGCGAGTGGGATTGGTCGACGATGGCAGCACATTGGCCTGACCAATCGCCTTTAGAATATCCGGTGCATGGCCGCCGCCTGCGCCTTCGGTGTGATAAGTATGGATGGTGCGGTCTTTAAATGCGTTTAAGGTCGCCTCCAAAAAACCCGCTTCATTTAAGGTATCTGTATGAATCGCCACTTGCACATCATAACGATCTGCCACGCTCAAGCAGTTGTCAATCGCGGCCGGTGTCGTGCCCCAATCTTCGTGCAGTTTTAGGCCGACCACACCCGCTTTGATTTGCTCTTCAATCGGTTGCGGCAGACTGATATTACCTTTACCCAGTAGGCCGATGTTCATCGGTAGACTGTCTATCGACTTTAAAATGCTAGCAATGTGCCAAGGGCCGGGCGTCACAGTCGTCGCACTCGTACCTGCCGCAGGGCCTGTACCGCCGCCAATCATGGTGGTTACGCCAGACATCAGTGCTGTTTCGACTTGTTGCGGGCAGATCCAATGAATATGCGTATCGACCCCGCCTGCGGTCAAAATCTGCCCTTCACCCGCGATGACTTCAGTTGCCGCACCGAGCGGAATATCGACGTTGGGTTGAACGTCTGGATTGCCCGCTTTGCCGATTTTCCAGATACGGCCATCTTTCAGCCCGACATCGGCTTTAATAATCCCCCACCAATCGACAATCAGCGCGTTGGTAATCACCGTATCGGCGACTTGATCGGCGGGCAGTTGTGATTGCCCCATCCCGTCACGAATCACTTTGCCGCCGCCAAACTTGACCTCTTCACCGTAAGTGGTCAGGTCTTGTTCAACCTGCAAAATCAAGTCAGTATCAGCCAAACGTACGCGGTCGCCGGTAGTTGGCCCAAACATTTCGCTATACGCGCGGCGAGAGATTTTCATGTGGATTCCTTATCAATAACAGCAAGTGGTGACAGTTTTGGCTTAGTCCAACTTTCCCATCACTCGACCCGCAAAACCATACACCTCACGCAATCCCGCTAAGGCAACCAACTCCACTTGACGCACTTGGCCGGGTTCAAAGCGTACCGCCGTGCCTGCCGGAATGTTTAACCGCCAACCGCGTGCCCCAGCGCGATCAAACTGTAAGCTGTCGTTGACTTCATAAAAGTGAAAATGCGAACCGACTTGTACGGGTCGATCACCCAGATTGGTCACATCAATCCGCTGCGTTGCCCGTCCAGCGTTGAGTTCAATCTCGCCAGAAGCGGGTAAAATTTCGCCTATTTTCATCATGCCCTCGTGTCAAACCGCCCAAAACATCAAGCGCGCATTAGGAACACCGCTATGGCGATCTTTGAAGATATTCTCGCGAACCACCTTAAACCCTATGCGCTCGTAGAGTGCCTGACCTCGAGGATTTTGCACGGATACGTCTAGGCTCACGCCTTTAAAGCCACCCTGTTGCGCAATCGTCGCGGCATGGTTCAGGAGATGAGTACCTATGCCTGAGCTTCGGCACTCTGCAGACACCCCAAAATTGGCAAGATGTAATACATTTTTATCTGGCACGCTGATGATCGAACCCGCATTCAGTGCTCTGAATAAGGGCTTCGCACTTTTGATCCCATACATATTTATGACATGTGCAGTAGTAGCCAGATTCATGCTCATTAGGTCTCTACGCGAATACAATGCACACACACCCACAACTACGCCATTAAGCTCGGCAACCCAATGCAGCTTATGCCCCATAAATCCACTGCCCTGCATAAATTCTTTTTTAATAAAATCTTGAGGGCTAAAGCCCGCATACTCATAAATATAATCAAATAATTCTGCACCTGCACTGTAAATCAACGGAGTACAGAGCGTGGCATCTTGTGGCTCTGCCCTGCGAATTTTCAGATTATGATTAGCTTTTTGCATCATTTTACTCCTATATCACCCAAATCAGACGCAAACCAATTTGAGTATTCAGTTTTTAGCTTAATTGATCGGCTGATGCACAGTCACCAGCTTTGTGCCATCAGGAAACGTCGCCTCCACCTGCACTTCATGAATCATCTCCGCGATGCCATCCATCACATCATCACGACTCAGCAGTGTCGTGCCATAATGCATCAAATCCGCCACCGTCCGCCCATCACGCGCACCCTCAAGCAATGCAGCAGAAATATACGCCACCGCTTCGGGATAATTGAGCTTTAAACCACGCGCTTTACGCCGCTCTGCCACCAGACCAGCGGTAAAAATCAACATCTTATCTTTTTCGGTTGGGGTCAGTTCCATAGCCTCTACTCAATCAAACACCATACCATCGCAACATCGTCAGCTTAACCCGAAAAAGCTCGGCGAAATAGCAAACGATCAAACCGATTTACGTCCGCCAAATCCTTGGATAACACTCATCTAAGTCGAACCATAAGCGCCGTAACTTGGCACGAATCCCCGCAAAACCATCGACCGCTTGCCGTGCGTCATCACCCAGATAACGAGCCACCAGCAGATGATCCAGACGCGTGATATACAGCGGCATTTGCATCCGACTGATTAACTCGCGTATCTGCAAAATTTGCTCATCCAATAGTGCCGTATCACGATAGGCCAGCGGTGGCATTGCCCACATCGCCCCCGTGACCGCATGACCGGCCATCCCCAACGGAGACACCAACCAACGATCCGAACTGCTGACGTCGAGCCGATCGTCCAGCAATAGCCGACCGTCCTGCCGAATCTGCACATGATTGTGGTAGCGGCCTTGCGTGAAAGTTTCACCGCGTGATTGCCGCCCAAATACCAAGACATCCCAACCGATAAAACTCGCTGACGCGGCCAAATCAATCTGGGTTTGGTTACTAACTTGTGCGCGATCAAACACCATCACTTCCAGCGGCAACCACTCCAGACACGCCGACTCCGCCACTTGTAAATGAATGCATTGCGTGGCTTGTCGGCCGTCACTGCCGTACCATTTACCCGCGCCCACCGTGGTGATCAAGCCATGCGCCACCGCGTCCACTGACACTTGTATCGACAGTGCGTCACCACCAGCAATCCCTGCGGGTGGATGCAGCATGATCGCGTGACACTCGCCACGCCCCTGCTCTGGTGCAAATGATTTTTGCACACGCAATGGCCCGACATGCCGCCGATGCTTTAAAATCGTGCAATTCACGCCGCTATCTGTCCGCTGTGCAACAAAGCCCAACTCTAAACGCGCATGCCATGCCTGATGCGCTAAAATCTGAGCAGTCAATCATCACCTAGCATTCAATTAAATCAATCCAGAAAACATACACGGCAAACGCCCCACAGACCAAGCATTAATATGTCACTTTAATACAGGACTTTAAATCGCCACCATCTCACGCACCCCGTTGTTCGGCATCTCCTCACCTGCACCACTGGCGACGACTTCGCCGCGTGACATCACCACATAGCGGTCGGCCAGTTCTTCCGCAAAATCGTAAAACTGCTCAACCAGCACAATCGCCATATTGCCTTCATCGGCCAGCTTACGAATCACTTTACCGATGTCTTTGATGATCGACGGCTGAATACCCTCGGTTGGCTCATCCAAGATCAGCACGCGCGGCTCAGAGGCCAGCGCCCGTGCAATCGCCAACTGTTGTTGCTGTCCACCAGATAGGTCGCCGCCGCGCCGATGCTTCATTTCTTTTAAGACTGGAAACAACTCATACAAATGCTCCGGCACACGCCGCGCTTTGCCCGCCGAAAACCGCGCCATCCCAATCAGAATATTTTCTTCGACCGTCAGCATCGAAAAAATCTCCCGCCCTTGCGGCACATATGCCAGCCCCGCCCGCACCCGCTGTTCAGGTGACATTTTGCTGATGTCTTTGCCATCGAGCAGCACTTGGCCGCTTTTGATTGGCAGCAGTCCCATCAGACATTTCAGCAAGGTGGTTTTACCGACCCCGTTGCGCCCCAATACCACCGTACACTCACCGACAGGTGCTTCAACCGACACATCACGCAAAATGTGACTGCCACCATAATACTGATTCACCGATTGGATTTGTAACATGCTGGTTTTCCTCTGTTTAGGCCTCTAACGTCCCAGATATTTTTCAATCACATCTTCATTGGCTTGTACCTCCGCCAACGTGCCCTCAGCCAGCACTTGTCCTTGTGCCAGTACCGTGACTTTGCTGCTGATCGTGTCAATAAAACTCATGTCATGCTCGACCACCACCAGCGTATGGCGCTTTTTTAGCTCCAGACACAATTCGGCAGTGCGTTCAGTTTCAGCATCGGTCATCCCTGCGACTGGCTCATCCAATAGAATCAACTTTG